>JBFZEY010000418.1:0-7743 GCA_041306625.1 Spirochaetota bacterium
TCCCGCCGGGTGCCGTTTCCTGCTCCGGTACGCTTTGTTCCCGGGTCTCTTTTCTGCGGGCCCTGGCTCCGGGTTTCAGTAGAAGTTCCATCCTGAGCGAATTCATCAATATGGAATCCGCCTCGGCGGCTACACCTTCCCCTATGCCGACCGAGAGAAGCGCGGTGATGGCCCGGCTCAAAACCGCCCTGTCGTTCTTCGAGGCCGCCTCCGCGAGCGCCGCCGTGTTCACCCGTCGAAGCGCGCTCTCGATTTTCATCGCCGCGGCATCGTCAAATGCGCTGGCGTCCATCAATGACTCGAGGCCGTCGAAAAAATCTGAAATGGGCGCCTGGACATCCCCGTCTTTAAATGAACTCTCCGAACCCGCGGCGATGAAGACACTGTTAACCGATTTTCCCACCATGCTGTAAATAATCAGCCCGAGGCCAAACAGCCGCTCCCCCCTCCCGAAGGCAAACTTGATGAGCGCGATATCGTTGATGGCGCCCTTCACCACGCTTTCCGCGATGTCGTTTCTGTGGTTTACATAGGGCATCACCAGCTTGATTTTCTGGGCGAAGGTCATTTTCTCGACCTCGTCCTCCACCATGAGCTCGGCATACTGCCCGTAGCTGACGGGTTCGAAATCCAGCTGGGCCTCGGTTTTATCGATTGAGAGCGCTTTCTCGATGGCCTTCTTTAAATAGTTCTCGGCGGTGCCGATGTCCTGGGCCTGAATGTTGCCCACCACTGCCCGCATCATTTCCTGTGTTATGACGCCGTCAATATTGGTCTTCAACTTGCCGTGTAAATCGACATTGAGCTCGAGACGCGAAAGGCCCTGCATAATCGCCTTCACGAGATCGCCGTGAGGCCGCGCCAGCTTCTCCCTCGTCAGGTCCTGGCCCACGGCGATTATCGAAAAGCTGGCGAGGTAATTGAGCCGTGCGGCGTCGACGTAAACGACCAGCAGCCCCGCCGACGACTGGCGCGGCAGGTTGAATTTCACCTTGAGCGCGATTATCTCGTGCTGAACTTTCTTGTCTTCAGGCATAATCAGGTGCTATCCGATTGCATATTTACGGAATTCCGGAGAAGTCTTATGGTAGGCATAAAGAGGAGGCGCGTCAACTATTTCTTCGGGATAGTCTTCGTTTATTCAGTTCAGTCCCGGGAAGCACTGCGTCGCATGGACCTCCCGGCGGGGCCGTCCATCTGCTGCACGTAGATTGAGCGTCTCCATACCGGCATCGCCGGCACGATCCCTCAGGCGCCGTACTTCTTCCTGACCACCCTGAACGCTTCATCGGCCACGTTCCAGGTTTTCTTTATGTCGGCGTCCGTATGTGCCGTTGATACGAACCAGTTGTGGTGCGATGTTAAGAACACACCCCGCTTGGTGCACTCCGCGCACCAATCTTGATGAAGCATCAGGCTCTCGTCATCGACGATGTAGACCGCCGGCATCGACGGCGCGCCGCTCACCCTGAGCGTGTAGCCATGCGACCTGGCGATGTCAACCAGCCCGTCGAGGAGTTTCTTACCGCGAGCCAGCATGAGCGCCGGTCCGTCGATGCGCCGCAGCTCCTTGAGCGCAGCCAGCGACGCGGCCATGGGGACGGCCGAAAACCAGTAACTGCCTGTATAGAAGACCCTGGCCGCCGCCGTCTTAAGCGCTTCGGTACCCACCAGTGCCGAAATGGGATATCCGTTCGCTATTGCCTTGCAGTAGCACGCAAGATCGGGCTTGAAGCCGAAATACTCGTTTGAACCGCGCATATCGAGCCTGAAGCCGCAGCGCACGTCATCGATAATCAGGACGATGCCGTTCTTTTTGCACAGCGCTTCGACCTTGCTCCAGTAGCCCGGAGCGGGCATCACGCTATCGAAAAAAGTGGGGTGATGATAGGGCGTTGCCATGAAACCGGCGATCTGGCCGGGATGCGCGCTTACGAGCCTTTCGAGCCCCTCGAAATCGTTCCATTCAACACGAAGTATGGTGGACTGGTCCTCGTCAAGTACTCCGGGGTGCCCGGGCGCCTGCGCCCAGGGAGCGACCCCGTGATACCCGCCATGCACGAGCACGACTTTTTTGCGTCCCGTCGCGGCACGGGCCGTCATTATGGCATAGGAAGTGACATCTCCGCCGTTTTTAGCGAAGAAGGCCCAGTCCGCGATGCTGATAAGATCGACGATATATTCGGCGAGCTCGACCATGATCGGGGCCGGGGAGGTGATACAGTTACCGCTTTTAAGCTGTTTTTGCGCCGCGGCGTCCACTTTGGGGTGATTGTAGCCGAGCACCTTCGGGCCGTACGCGCACATGTAATCGATGAATTCGTTGCCGTCCACGTCCCAGAAACGGGGTCCCTTCGCCCTGGATGCGTAAAAAGGATAATCGGTCGCCGGCACGAGCGGCGCCGGGCTAAGGTGCCCGTATATTCCGCAGGGGATCACCTTCGCCGCGCGCTTGAAAAGGGCGACGGATTTTTTATACGTGTAGGTCTTCATATAGTCCCTCCCTTCAGCCAAGGTACAGCGGAATTCTATCGAGAAGCAGACTCACGGAATCGATCATCCCTATCTGCCCGCGCGGCCTGAGATCGCCGGTGGCGATCGCGGTGAAAGCGTCGAGTTTCTGGTTGAGTATGTCGTTCGCCACCTTCAGATTACGGAACAGCATGGCCGACATCGGTTTTTCGAAATCGCCCTTTTCGGCTTCGATGGTGCCATTATCGAACTTCAGCATGGCCGAAGGGCCGTTCGGCAGAACCTTTATGAGTGTCACCCCTTTATGGATATGGGATGCGATCATCCGCGCAACGGGTTCGACCAGCCCGAGTTCTCTTATCGCGAAGGCGGCGGTGGTGATGGTGAAGCGCGTGTTGACGGCAAGATAGTTTTTATCGGCCAGGAGCTCCGGCGTCGGCTTGAGGTAATGCTCCATGCGGGCGGTGAGTTTCGGGAAGTCCTTCATGAGAAAACCGAGCTTCGTGAATCCCTTGAGCAATACCGGCTGCGCCTTGCCGTCGAACATTTTAACCAGGTGAGCGGGAGAAAAGAAGTAGAGTATGACCGATGGTTTTTTACACCTGCCCCGCCTTACCGTACATGTGCCGTTCTCGAACTTAATGTAGGCACTCGGGCCCTTTCGCACGATGAACTGAACCGAGAGGTTCCAGCCCTTCGACAGCGCCGCCATCTCGGCGTCCAAGACGACGAGGTCTTCGAGATTGACGAGCACCGCGTTTAGATTGAGATGCGCCTTGATCAGGTCCGTATTCATAACCGGCTCCTTTCCGCGGGAATGTATCACACAAAGTGAGTGAGTACTTACTCAGTATACGAGGGGGCGACTGTATGTCAATTAAATTATGGCGCCATGTCGTAATTATTTTATAACCCTCAGCGGCAGGTGAACAGCGGATTCCCTGCGCTATTCATCATCCCTGCCCTGATAAACCCTGGTTCCGGGCGATACGTCCCTGGTAAGCCACACATTTCCACCGATTTCGGCGCCCTTGCCGATCGTGATCCGTCCCAGTATGGTCGCCCCGGAATAGATGATCACATCGTCCTCAACGACAGGGTGCCGCGGTATGCCCTTTATCGGTCGTCCGGCCTCATCGAGGGGGAAGCTCTTGGCTCCGAGCGTCACCCCCTGGTACAGACGCACATTGTTTCCGATGATACAGGTCTCGCCGATCACCACGCCGGTTCCGTGGTCGATAAAAAAGCGTTCCCCTATCCTCGCCCCGGGATGGATATCTATGCCGGTGATCGAATGCGCCATTTCGGTGATGATGCGCGGAATAAGCGGCACATCGAGCCGGTATAGCTCGTGGGCGATGCGGTAATTGGTGAGTGCGGTGATGCTGGGGTAGGAGAATATGGCCTCTCCCGGGCTTTTTGCCGCGGGATCACCCTCGTAGGCCGCACGTACGTCTCCCGCCAGCATTCTCCGTATCTCGGGAAGCCTTTTGATAAAACGCAGCGTATTTTCGCGCGCGTTCTTTTCGCAGATAACGCAGTCGAGGGCCTCCTCGTCTTCGCAGCAAAAACAGAGCCCCCTGTTGATCTGCTCGGAGAGGAGAAGGAATACCCTGTCGATGGCGGAACCAAGGTAATAGCGCATGGTCCCCGGCTTGAGCTCCGAGTGGCCGTAGAAACCGGGAAAGAGCACCGTTCGCAGAAGATCGACCGTCTCGGTCAGCACATCTATCGAGGGCATGGCGACCTCGTGGTGCGCGCCGTGGAAAACCGGCTCGTACGATTCGGGACGGCAGAGCTCGCCGACGACACCTTCGATCAGTGAATCATAGCCGCCGTTACGCTCGTTGTTCACCTCAGGCGCACGCCTGGATGGGCCTTTTCGACAGGATTTTTCCATAAAAGCTACCGCCTCTGCTTACACGTATACCGCCGTTTGACCACGGGAATTCCGGGAGAGGACCCGACGCTGGCGACCGATGGAGATCTTCAGCCATCACGCCGGGTAAGCTGACACAGCGGCAACCCTTTTTTCCCTTCCACCCGCGGCGGGTGGAAGGCCGTAGTAAACCCGAATGGCCATTCATATGTTATATAGCCCTTCGGAGGCAGGAATTCAATTACTATTTTCGGACGATGCTTTCATTAGTACAGGTGATACGAGGACTTCGCCTCTGCGAATCTTCCCTCTGCGATCATCCATGAGGATCGGATCGAGTCGATATCGCTCCCGGCTTCGATCATCTCCCGTATCGCCGCATCCCCCGCCAGCAGATCGAAAGCCGGATGGGTCGAATTGAATTCGTACACGCCCCGAGGAAAATCGCATTGCACGCCGTACAGTTTCCGGGCCGCCCATACAACGGCGACACCCGCGAGAAAAGGAGGAAAGACCGCCGGATCGGTGACATGCAGATACACGCCGCCAGTGTTTTCTCCGGCGAATTTGTTGAATGTCGGCTTGAAATACGTCGGACGGAAATAAACTCCGGGCACACCCCGGGCATTGAGCAGGCGGGCATATTCCTCCGGTTCAATGAAGGGCGCGCCGCACAATTGAAATGGCATGGTGGTTCCCCGGCCCTCCGAAAGGATCGTCCCTTCAAGCAGACACATCCCCGGGTACACGAGCGCAGTATCCACGGTGGGCATGTTCGGTGAGGGCGGCACCCAGGGCAGCCCGGTTTCTGGAAAGAGCATCGAACGGCGCCATCCCGTCATGCGTACGACGCTCAGCTTAACGTCAAGACGGTGCCGGTCGCGATACCACAGCGCAAGTTCGCCGGCAGTCAATCCGTGACGTACGGGGAGATGGAACACCCCGACAAAGGACTCGAATCCCGGTTCGAGACCGGGACCCTCGACGGCGACACCGCCTAGCGGATTGGGCCGGTCGAGGACGACGAATTCGATGTCGAGCCCGGCGAGCGCCTCCATGAACATCGCCATGGTGTTGACGTAGGTATAATAGCGCGAGCCGACATCCTGTATATCGAAGAACACGGTGTCTATTCCATCGAGCATGGCATCCAGCGGCCTGAGCGTATAGGCGGAATGGCCGTAGAGGCTAACGGTTTCGGGGCCCGCTGCGGGCTGATCCGTCACCGGCACCTGGTCCTGTTCCGTGCCGAAGAGCCCGTGCTCCGGCGTGAATATCCGTTTCAGATGGAGTCCCGAACGGACGAAAGCGTGCCATGAATATTCGAGGGAGGCCGTTACCGAAGTCTGGTTGGCGACAAGCGCGATTGATCGCTTCGCGTAGCGGCCCGCACCGGACAAAAATACATCGAGCCCCGTTTGCACCTTCATGCGCGGATCACCTCATCGCCGAGCACCACGGCTTCTGAAATACGCGCCCCTGCCTTCACGCGCGAACCGGGAAGAAGCAGCGAGTCTACTATTTCGGCCCCCGTTCCCACCGTGCTGCCGGAGCCGATAATCGTATTCCGTACAACCGCACCGGCAGCTATTCGCGCGTCTGGATCAACGGGCGCAAATTCAATGCCGCATGCCGCGGCGACCTTCCGTGGCATGCCGGTCTCCGCGGTCCGTATGGACGCATCCCGAAGGGACGCGACGGTGCCGATATCGAGCCAGATCCCGTCGTGTTCGACGTAGTCGAGCCGTTCGTTTCTGATGAGCCCCGTGTAACCGGTATACACGATGCTCGAAAAGCGCGCTTCGAGGTACCCGAATATGGCCGGCGAGAGCACCGCCGCGCCCGTGTAGACGAGCCCAGAGGCCACGCCCGTGCCCAGGAAATTCTTAAAGTCGACCACCCGGTCGTCCCGAACGCCGGCCTGTCCGATCGACGCGGCCTCGGGCGAGCGATACAGCACCACGGTGCCCGGCGAGGAGCGATCCTGGTGACGCCGCACAAGCGAGGCGAGATCGAGGTCCATGATAACGTCGCTGTTAAGCAGGACGAAGTCGTCGTCGCAGAGTATCTCCCTGCATTTCATGACGCCGCCGCCCGTACCGAGAATCTCCGGCTCGTATGAGAACATGATGTCGAGCCCGAAATTGCGGTTCCCGCGGAAATATTCCCGTATCGCGTCAGGCCGATAATGCAGGTTGACGATCACGCTCGTGATCCCGGCCCCGACCAGAATTGAAAGCGCATAACACACTGAGGGGAGATTCGCCACGGGCACAAGCGGCTTTGGGAAGACGTCCGTAACGGGCCGCAGCCGTTCACCGAAGCCTGCCGCGAGAATAAATCCCTTCATATCGCGCCCCCGGCGCATTCGCCGATCAGCGCGCCCGCACGGGCAAGTACCGTGCGGCGCGAAACATAGCCGCCCAGATACGAGAGCGTCGCGTCAATGTTCGGCTCGTAGCGGCGGCGTCCGAGAACGCGGGACTGATAGGCGAATGTGCCGATCGCCTTGACATTGCGCTGGAAGGCAGACAGATCGAAAAGCAGGTCGAACTCCTCGCGGCACATTGAGTGGATGCCTCGCCCGCGCGCAAGTTCATAGTACCGGTCTAAAATGCCGGTGAAGACGCGTTCATCGAGCCGCACATACGAGTCCCTGAGGAGCGAGGCGAGGTCGTACTGAGGAAGGCCCATGCGGGCGTCCTGAAAATCGATGATGAACGGAGCGTCACCGCAGAGCATAATGTTTCGGGAATGAAAATCCCGGTGGTTAAGCACGAAGAGATCCGGGCGCTGCAGGCTTTCGGCGATTTTGACGAATTCACCGCGCAGTTCATTGAAAAACGCCTCTCGGGCGATACAGGAAAAATAATTTCGCACCGCATGTTCGATGAAGAAATCAAACTCGAACATCAGCTTCTCCATATCGAACGAACGACCGAAGGGGAGTGCGGAGGAATCCGGCGTGATGGATTGTATCCGCGCCAGGATATCGAGTATCTCACCGTAGAGCTTTTCCGCGCCATCATTAGTGAGTTCGGGAAAGCGGTCCTCCAGCAGCTCATCGCCCAGGTCCTCGAGTAAAAGGAGGCCCCGTGCACGGTCCGCCGCGAAAACGCCCGGGACCGGGATACCATTGCGTTCGAGCAGGGCCTGCATAACCAGGAACTGGTGCTCGCCTTCAGGCGCGCCGGCAAGGGTTTCGTCGAAACACACGACATACGGCCCCTTTTTTGATCGGATGCGGTAATAACGGCGCATGGATGCGTCGCCTGCCAGTGCGGCTATCCCGTCGCAATCGCCCGCGTGCATCCGGGCGAAATCACATATGGCCGCTTCGAGCCGACTGTTCACTGTCATATCGATACATGCTTTGACGTCAGGGACGGCAT
>JBFZEY010000419.1:0-2909 GCA_041306625.1 Spirochaetota bacterium
AATAGTATATAATATGCGTTTTTATTGTCATACCAGATAATTAATCATTGCCTTTGGTGTCGCTGTTATGTATATAATAAATCAATGATTTTAATTTTAATGTTTTTTATCTCTGAGAGGTTGATATGAAAATAGAAATAACGATCCTGGGGCTCCTGATGGAGGAAAATCTGTACGGCTATGAAATTAAAAAGAAGATAGTCGAGCGACTCGAGGATTACGTCGACATCAAATTCGGGTCCATTTACTATGCAATCAAGAAAGCGGTGGACAACGGATGGGTAAAGAGGGTCGGTACCGAGAAGGAGGGCGGTAATCCGGAGCGTTATATTTACCAGATCATGCCCGCGGGCCGCAAATACTATAAAAAGATGCTGAAGCAGTATTTTGACCATACGATGATCCATTTCGATATAGACATCGTGCTGATGTTCTACAACTCCCTGATGCCCGAGCAGAAAGAGGCGTTTATCGAGGACAGGATGGAGGCGGTTAAAGAGAAGCTGGTCAACATCAAGGAAAAGGTCGATGAGGAGATGAAGCTCCCGGAGGAGAAATCCCACATACACGTCTTCACGTATCTTGAGAATCACCTCAAAGCCGAGCTCAGCTGGCTTAAGACCCTGAAGAAGGGAGACCTCGTGTCTTCGGATATGGAGGCTTAAAAGCCTTCCACTATTTCCGCCAGGAATTCGGCCTTTCGGGCCGTATACACTCCCGCGACCTCCTTTTTCAACGAAAGGAGGTCGTTTTGTGCGCGCTGGACCTCGAGAAGCTGCCTGCTCTTTTCCCCGGGCCCCGTCGAGAGGTCCTTCTCGATGATGACCGTGCTGATCGCCTTGATCTTCTCGACATTATAGTAGTGCTTTTGTGCAAGCGAGGTTAGCAGGGCCCTGAGGATGCTGTCCTGCGCGCCGCTGATGTTTTTCAGATCGCTTTTCCGAAGGCGCGTAAGCAGGACATCGCTCTTGGCCTTGAGCGTCGCCGTACGCTTTTCCCCGAGCAGCAGCGCGATCTCTCCGAAGACGTATCCGTGGTCCGATATGGAGGTTACGCGCGTGCCGTTTATCAGCACATCGATGGTTCCCGACTGGAGTATATACATCTCGTCGCCCATCGAGCCCTGCTCGCAGATGACGGCGTCTTTGGGCAGCTCGAGGGTTGTCTCCGTGTTCACCAGCGGAGTGGTGATCCTGGTCGGTGCGGCCGTGCGCCCGAAGGCCTCGCCCCGCTTGCAGATGAGCGTGGTCTCGAATTTTTCAGTAAGCATTTTAAGCCAGGGGAGCCGGCGTTTTTCATATTCCTGGTGCAGCCGCGCGACGATGCGGTAGTATTCGATCGATGTTTCCTTTACCCGTTTCTCATCGCCCTGTACGCTTTCAAGGTTAGTGTTGATAATCTGGTTGGTGAGCACGACCTGCTCGGCGATGACCATTGAAACATTGAGCGCGACCGAATAGGTGTCGAGCGAGGAAAGGAATGTTTCCGCGGGGATCTTTTTAACTTTGGAATCGGGATCACCGAGGGCGGTCTCGAGCCGGGGAAGGTTCATGTCGAGCAAATTGTTGAGTATGAGCTCTGTCGCCCCGATTATGAGGTTATTTCCCTTGAGGGCGTACTTGTCGGAATTCGACACGAAAAAATACACCCGCCCCTCGTTCAGGAGAAATGCCGATTCCGCGGGAGTTGCGATGGTATACAGCCTGAGATAGTTCTGTCCGCTCATAGAATTGTATTGATGGTTTCCAGCAGTTTCTTTTTGTCGAACGGTTTGGTTATAAACGCATTCGCATGCAGTTTCTGGTCGTTTAGCTTCAGCGTGTTTTCGCTCATCGCGGATATTATGATTATCCTGGCATTTGGATCGATCGCCTGAATGTCGGATACCGCCTGAATGCCGTCCTTGCCGGTCATGGTGACGTCCATCGTTACGAAGTCGGGTCTTAATTTTCGGTATTCCTCTATACCGTCGATACCGTTGTCGGCCTCGGCGAGTATGACATGCCCGCCTTCTTCCAGTGTGTCTCGGATTATTTTGCGCATGAATTTGGAGTCGTCAACTATCAGTGCTCGTGCCATCAGTCCGTTCCCCTTCTTCAATACGCACTGAAAAAACAGGTGACGTACGATGAAGGATATAGTGAGAATGATACGGTTTTAAACCTTTTGCCATGACCCCCGAGTCGCCGGGAGAAGCCATCCAGACTTCGACAAAGACCGGTCTATGGTGTAATACTAAAAATACGCCTGTATTTTTCAAGTGCTTATTTTATATTACACCCGCCGCAGGCGCAATAATTTTACTGCATGATATAGAAATAGTATGAAGACTGAATATCGCATAAAAACTCTCAGAAAGATAATAGGAAAGGCGATAAACCGCTACGGGATGATCGCCGACGGGGACAGGATTCTCGTCGCCCTCTCGGGTGGAATCGATTCCCTCGTCCTCCTGGACGCTATTGCCGGCAGGCGCCGCGCTCTTCCGGTTTCGTATTATATCGCAGCCGCCCATGTGCGTATGGAAGGGCTGGGCGAGCAGGCTGATGTCGGATCTCTCGAAGCCTTCTGCCGCGAGCGGGACGTGGAGCTGGTGGTGCGAACGGCCGGAGGGCAGGTCGATTATTCAGTCGCTGATTCGAGATGCTTCTTCTGCTCGTGGCACCGAAGGAAGGCGCTTTTCACATTGATGAAGGAGGGGGGGTTTTCACGCCTGGCGTTCGGGCACCACCTGGATGATATAATCGAAACGCTGCTTCTGAACATGACCTTTCACGCCAAATTCAGTACCATGCCGCTGCGCCTTCCCATGTTCGGGGGTGAGTTCGATATTATACGCCCCCTCGGGCTGTTAATAAAGCGGGAGGTTTCAGAGTACGCTCTTGCGGCGGCGTTCTCTCCGATCGGTG
>JBFZEY010000420.1:0-3822 GCA_041306625.1 Spirochaetota bacterium
CCGCGATGTTGTTTTCATCGCGGAGGCCAAGGCCGATGGTGAGGTCGTAGAGTTCGGCAGGGAAATAGCCCGGTTCGGTAGTGGCGACACGCTCCGCGCCGATCCGCGCCGTAATGCCCATACCGCCCAGCGTGAACAGGTGGAGTGATGACTTGATGCCGTAGCGCGACTGGTCGAAACCGTCGGCGGAATGTGCCGTATATTCCGACGCGGCCGAGTTTTGCGGACGGGGCCGTGGCGGATTCATGGCTCCGGAGTCCGCCGCGGATGCGGGGGCCGATGCCGCGAGCAGCAGCATGAGGATGCATTTGCGTCCGTGTCGAAGGTTCATGGGTTATCCCGGGTCTCTGTTCGATGGGGATACGCCGCCTGCAATTTCTGACAGTGCGGCATGGACGCATCTCTTAAAACTTCGCCGGTCTTTCAGTTGAAATTCCATCTGGTAATCGGAAATACCATATAAATTCTGTAAAATTATCACTCGAAACATCATTACTTCATCAAACGACGTGCGTTCCGCGTTCTTGATGCCGTCGGGGTTCTTAATCCCTATTTCCCCGAGTATCGGACGGAATGATTCCCATTTTGTCTTCTCATTATGGACCGCCCAAGGGTCGCCCTGCTTCGTCTACCCCTGACGTCATTCAATCTCATCAAATAATCCACGCTGTCTCATCGCAGCCAAGCCCTTTTTATGGTTGATTCCAGTGGATTATCCGGCTATTATTCTCCTTGTCAATTAATTCACTATCCGCCACTAATTATTAGAGATTCCGATATGATTGAAACCCTAAGCGACCACCTGGTTTTCCTTGGGAGCGGAATGTCACTCGTCCTGGCCCTTTCCCAGGGCCTGAACCGGCCGTTGAACGCGCGAAAAATTTTTCTGCTTGTATTCTTTTTCAGCCTTTCCGTCATGCAGTTCCAGATATATCTGCTTCTTGGTCCGCTGGGGAAGGGAATAGTGCTGGGGGCGCAGCCCGTGGGCTTCCCCAAGTTTCTTGTCGGTCCGGCGCTCTACCTGTATTTTCAACAGATACTGAAAAGTAAAAGTTCGTTTTCGCGGCGGCAACTGCTGCATTTTCTTCCGGCGATTATTTCCATAGTGATGAGGTTGATCGTATGGACGGGGAGGGAATGCGGCGTTGCCATGGACTCGGGCCCCGAACATTTTTTTCTGGTAACCGTTCCCCTTGCCTATGATTTTGTCGGGCTGTTTTCCATATTCGCGTATATCTTCGTGATTTTTAAAAAGGGCGGGGTTCTTAACATACGGGGAGAGAGGAGCGCTCAAATAGAAACGGCCTTCTGGTTGATTCTCGCATCCGCCTTTATAATTACCGTGATGATCATATACGGTTTACTGAGCGGAGATGCCCTCTTTTTCAGGATATCGAGCTCGCTGGTCAGCCTGCATATCATTTCATGGTTTATCATAGGCATGAGGTACCCGGAGTTCCTCAACCTCGTAAGAAGAGAGATCAAGAAGCACCAGTACGAACGGTCCCTGTTGCGGAAGTACGATCAGAACATCCTGAAAGAAAGGCTTCTGGACCTCATGGGAACCGAAAAAGTATATTACGACCCGGAACTGACGCTCAAAACCCTTGCGGCTAAGCTGCTGATCACCCCGCACCAGCTGTCAGAGCTTCTCAACAGCACCATGAAAATGAATTTCAATACGTTCATAAACACCTACAGGGTTGTGGAGTCAAAAAGGCTTATCGAGATGAAGCCTGACTCGTCTATACTCGCGGTGGCGTTTACGGTCGGGTTCAATTCGCAGTCCGTTTTTTACAGCGCGTTCCTGAAGCATGCCGGCGTATCGCCGGTAAAATACCGGGATATTTCCCTTAAAAAAATAAAATTCACGGGGGCGAAAACGTAGGCCGTCCTGCCGCGCTCCTCCTCCGTATCGCGTCAATGTGCGAAAATTTTTCCGAATTTATATATCCGGTGGATGGGTGCCGCCATTGTATGATAACAACCGGTTTGGGTTCCCCGGGCACCGCGCAGCCCATCAGTATTATAATCCTGACCGACGACCGGGGATACGGTGACCGGGGATGTTATGGTAACGAAGTAAATTGTAATCAAACTGGATAACCGGGAGGCGGAGGAAGGAAGTGAAAAAAATAATCATACTGGGGGTGCTTGCCGGGATCATCCTGTCCGTACCCCTAAGCCTGGCGATCATACGGTGGAAATCGGAGAACCGGGGAATCATTATAAACCACTGGCGGGTGAGTATGCGGACGGGAAATTTCGGCGCGAATTACCTCCTGAGGGCCGCGATCGCCGTGCATTCACTGGGAAACGCCATTCCCGAGGAAGCGATGTTCTTCCAGGGTTTTTTCGACCACGAGGGAAAGAAGCTGAACGGAAGGAACCGGTACCGTATCCGTTTCAGGGCCGGCGACCCGCCTCCCGTCGACGCCTTCTGGTCGCTTACCGTCTATGACCGGGACGGATGGCTCGTACCAAATCCTATCGACCGGTACTCGCTCAGCGACCGCAGCAGGGGGCTTGTCTTCAATAAGGACAACTCCCTCGATATTTATATCCAGCATGAATCCCCCTACCAAAACCGCTCCAACTGGCTGCCTGCGCCTGAGGGGGAGTTCACCATAAGCCTGAGGGCCTATCTGCCGAAAAAGGAGTTGCTGGACCTTACATGGATGATTCCGCCGATCGAGCGCATGGTCGGCATACCGGAAGGGGGTAAATAATCATGGCACCGGGATAGAGGAATTATTCGTCATTGCTGCTGTTCGCGCTCGTCAGCCTTGTGACCGCCGTTATTCTGGTCTTCCCCATCATCTATTATATTCCCAGGATCATCATGGAGGTCGCCCGGCTCAAGCTGACCAATGTCGAGTCGGTCACCGACCATGGGAAAGCGCCGATGAACCATATAAGCCACTCGGGCCGCACCCCTACGGCGAACAGGGAAGACCGGGTAATCGTCAGGATGAATGTCGATACGTTTTATTCATCCGGGTGGTTCGATCTGGGAAAGGGGCCCTTCATTGTCCATGTGCCCCGAACCGACGGCCGCTATTATTCCTTCCAGTTCAATGACTCGTATACCAACGCTTTCGCCTTCATCGGAAAGAGGGCCACGGGGAGCGGCGAGGGCTATTACGCCCTGACGGGTCCCGGCTGGAAGGGGAAGCTTCCCGATGGAGTAAAAAAGATCGAGTCCCCCACGAACCTCGTGTGGGTTATCGGCCGGATCATTTTCTACGGTAAAGACGACATCGAATACGTGAAGAAACTTCAGTCGCAGATTACCTTCACGCCTCTCGATGAATTTAAAATGTAACCATGCAGCATAAACCATGACAGGAGAGTATCCATGAAGAATCCATTTTCGCGTCATCTTTCAGCTTTTTCGGGGGAGACCGACTTTAAATATTCCCGAAGAAGAATGCTCGAGCTGAGCGCCGCCGGACTGCTTGCCGCCTCCTTCGCCCCACTCGCCGGCTGCGGCGCTGACGAGCCGCCCGTTAATGCGCTTCCGAGGAAACCACTGGGGCGCGTTCCCGGGTTCGGGGACCGGCTGCCGAATATCGTGTTTATCTACGCGGACGATCTCGGCTACGGCGACCTGAGCTGTTACGGCAGCAGGGCCATAAGGACGCCCAATATCGACCGGCTGTCACGGGAGGGCGTCACCTTCACCGATTTTTATTCCTGCAACGCGCTGTGTTCACCCGCGCGGTACGGGCTTCTCACGGGTCGCTACCCGCAGCGCTCGGGACTCGATTTCCCGCTCTGGGAGGGACGGAAGGGGAAGCTGGGCTTTCGGGTGTCGAAACA
>JBFZEY010000421.1:0-2912 GCA_041306625.1 Spirochaetota bacterium
GGCTTCATACGTTAAACAGGCTCTCGGCCTTTTTCTTTCCGCTGATGCGCTCGTAGTCATCAAAATCCACAAAGATCATGTGCGGTAGCTTTTTGCGGATGCGGCCGATCATCTCAAAGCCCTTCGTCCCCCTGGATTCGTGGGCGGTTACGTACTTGAATTCCCTGCCGCATTTGGGGCATGTTTTCAATCCCTCGAGCTTTATGCCCATCTCCCTGCACCCCGGACAGAAGCCGAACTTGTCGTCGACGGTGATGATGTGGTTCTGTATCTCGGCGAGGTCGACCTCGCTCCAGACTCGAATATGGTCCATGATCCGCCCGTGCCTCCGTTCTGCCGTCCGGCCGGTAAAGGCCGGGATGTTTCCATCAGCATGAATTATGATCGCCGCTTTTGCAATTACTATTTGAGCCGCCGGGCCGTTCATAAGCACTTGACAAGCGGTTCGTCGCAACATAGGGTGCGGTATGCAAAAAAAGCCGGATGAACGAATCATGATACGTATAGGAACGCGCGGGAGCGAGCTCGCGCTATGGCAGGCGAACCACGTTGCGGACCTTGTCGGAAGAGAGCGCTCGCGGATTGTGGTGATAAAGACAAAGGGAGACCGGATACAGAATGTCTCCTTTGATAAAATGGAAGGAAAGGGGTTTTTTACCAAGGAAATCGAGGATGCACTCCTCTCCGGCGAGGTGGACGCGGCCGTACATTCGATGAAGGACCTGCCGACGGAGCATACGCCGGGCCTGGCCATCGCCGCGGTGATCCGAAGGGAAGACCCCTCGGACGTGCTCCTGGTTCGCGCGGAGCGCTATCTGGAGGGTAATAATCTCCCGCTCGCCGACGGCGCGGTGGTGGGGACCAGTTCGCTCCGCAGGGCCGCGCAGCTTCGCAACATAGTGCCGTCCCTCGAGATCAGACCGCTTCGGGGAAACGTTACGACCCGCATCCGGCGGCTTCGAGAGGGAAGCTTCGATGCGATCGTGCTTGCACGGGCGGGGCTTGCGCGCCTCGAGATTGACACCTTCGGACTTGTGGAATTTACCCTGCCGTACAGCTATTTTCTGCCGGCGCCCGCACAGGGGGCGCTGGCCGTGCAGGTGCGCGGGGAAGATTCCCTGTTGTATGATATTATACGGAATCTGAACGATCCCGAGACCGAGGATTCGGTTGCGGCGGAGCGGTGCTTCCTCGAGCATTTCGGCGGCGGCTGCCACGTGCCGCTGGGTGCGCTCGCCTATCGGTCCGGCGATGTGCTGCACCTGACGGGCCTGGTCGCTTCGATCGACGGGAAACGGCTTATCAGGAGATCGATCGACGGCGGCGATCCCGCCCGGACAGGGGAAAGGCTCGCGGAGTTACTGAAACAGGAGGGGGCCGACGGCTTGCTATGAAAAAGGGCATGGTGTATCTGGCGGGTGCGGGACCCGGAGACCCGGATCTCCTGACGCTGAAGGCGCTTGCCGCGCTTGAACGGGCGGACTGCGTTATCTACGACTACCTGGCCAGCCCGGCGATCATAAACTGGCTTGATTGTGAAAAAATATATGTGGGCAAGCAGGGGGGCGAGCACACCCTGTCGCAGGGCGAAATTAACGATCTCATCGTGCGGAAAGCCTCCGAGGGAAAGACGGTGGTGCGCCTGAAGGGGGGGGACCCGTTTATCTTCGGGCGTGGCGGCGAGGAGGCCGAAGAACTGGTGAAGGCGGGCATTCGCTTTTCCATCATCCCCGGCGTGTCGTCGTTCTATTCCGCCCCCGCCTACGCGGGCATTCCCGTAACGCATCGTGACCATGCCAACGCTTTCGAAGTGATCACCGGGCACCGGCGCGACGACGCCTCCGACGATGAAGACATAAATTTTCCCGATTACGACCCGAAAAAGACGTTCGTATTTTTAATGGGGATGAAGAACCTCGCACGCATCGCCTCCAGGCTTACCGGTGAAAAAGGGTTCCCCGAAGATACGCCGGCCGCCGCGGTGAGCTGGGGCACCACGCCGCGTCAGCGCGTCGCGACGGGAACATTACGGACCATCGCCGACGAGGTGGCCGGGGGAGAGCTGAAACCGCCGGCGATAATCATCGTCGGAGGCGTTGTGACGCTTCGGGAGCATCTGCGCTGGTTCGACACGCTTCCCCTGTTCGGCAAAAAGATCGTCGTTACGCGCACGCGCGAACAGGCCTCGGCGCTCTCCGGAAAGCTCGCCGAACTGGGCGCGGAGGTAATGGAATTTCCCACGATCCGTATACTGCCGAAGGCCGACATGGTGCACCTGGACGCCGCCATCGGATCGATCGACTCCTTCGACTGGATCGTCTTTACATCGCAGAACGCGGTTAAAATATTTTTTGAACGTCTGTCCGCGCTGGGAAGAGACACCCGCTGTCTGCACGCGACGCGGATTGCCGCGATCGGCCCGGCGACCGCGCGCGAGATAGAGCGCCATTCGGTCCGCCCGGATCTTGTTCCCGGTGAATATATCGCCGAGGCGGTCGTGTCGGCGATGGGCGCGACGGGCGTTTCCGGGGCGCGTGTGCTTCTGCCCTGCGCGGAAGAGGCCCGTGGCGCGCTCGGGGACGGCCTCTCCGCGCTCGGCGCCGAGGTTCGGAGGATAGCCGTGTACGACACGGTGCACCCGGAGCCGCCGGCCGGGAATCTCCTCGAAGCGGTGCGCACCGCCGATGTTGTCACCTTTACGAGCTCGTCGACGGCGAGGAATTATTTTTCAATGGTTAAAGAATCACGCGCGCTGCATGCGAGCATAGGACCGATCACCTCCGGTGCGGTCCGCGATGCGGGACATAACGTGGATATCGAGGCGTCGGAGTACACCATTGACGGTCTGGTGGATGCGCTTGTCCGCGCGTTCGAATAAACCGGCCCCGTTTTTTAATTGCCCAATAGCTATA
>JBFZEY010000422.1:0-6971 GCA_041306625.1 Spirochaetota bacterium
AATACGGCGCCGTCTTTGCCGGCGTTCGGATGATCTTGATGATCTCGATCTTCCTGGTTTCCCTGTTGTAGCGGAGGCCGAACATGTTGCCGTGGCTGTCGATATACCGCTTGTTGAGGTCGTAGACGGTGGCCCGGGAAGGGTCCACCTCGGCGATATCGTTGACTCGAATGAATTGCGTCTTCATGACTTTTTGAGGACGGATTCGTCGATCTCCTCGATAAGTTGCGCGAACTGAATGGCGATATACGCGTCTTCCCTGACCTTCACGGCGGCGTATTTCTGCGCGATTTCGGAGGGATTGTTTTTCAGAAGACCGGTCCGGATGATGGTTCCCGCCGCCTCGTATTTCGATTTTTTCGTCTTGAAGCGGAGCCTGACCGGCATATTGACGGCGACCCGCGTATCGGTGACGATGAAGGCGCCGCCGCGGCTGAGGTCGAGCATGTGGCCTTTGCACTTGACGGGGACGGTGGAGCTGATATCGATTTCGTCGGGATTTCCTTCGAAATAATCGAAGTCGATCTTTTCGAAACACTGGTGACGTTTGTATACCCTCTTTTCACTCATCGAGCGCACCTTCCCGTAACGGCGTTAGTTTGTCCTGTTCGGCTTATGTATAGTGTCCGCCGGGCTGAATGTCAAGTCATGTTTTTTGATGGCGTCCTTTTCGCCGCCCCGGGCCGGGTCGCCTCCCCATGTAACATCCATGTAAAATAATCGCCTATTGGGTGGTGCGTGCGAATAGTAATTGCCCGTGATGCATAAATGACCCGATATGGATAATCCCAACTGACAGGTTCCTTCCAATGACAGGTAAAAAAACCCGTTTCATATTTGTAACAGGGGGCGTGTGTTCCTCCCTGGGTAAAGGCATATCAACCGCCTCACTCGGCCTTCTGCTTGAAGGGCACGGCTACCGGGTTTCGGCGGTCAAGATGGACCCCTACATTAACATCGATCCCGGCACCATGAGCCCGTTCCAGCACGGAGAGGTATACGTGACCGAAGACGGCGCCGAGACCGATCTCGACCTGGGCTATTACGAGCGCTTTACCGGCGCACGCCTATCGCGCAGGAATTCGGTATCGACCGGGCAGATTTATTTTACGGTGATCGAGCGCGAACGCCGCGGCGATTACCTCGGGCGCACCGTACAGGTCATACCCCATATCACCGACGAGATAAAGAGGCGGATCTACGACGTGGCTTTCGAGGAGGACCTGGATTTTCTGCTCATAGAGATCGGCGGCACGGTGGGCGATATCGAGTCGATCCCGTTCCTTGAGGCGATCAGGCAGATTCGCCAGGAGCTTACCCCAAGGAGGGTACTGAATGTCCACCTTACGCTCATACCGACCATAACCGTTGCGGGCGAGGCGAAGACAAAACCGACGCAGCATTCGGTAAAGATGCTCATGGAGATTGGAATCATCCCCGACATCCTCCTTTGCCGCACGAACAGGGTGCTCACCGACGAGATGAGG
This sequence comes from Spirochaetota bacterium, assembly GCA_041306625.1. Classification (GTDB taxonomy): domain Bacteria; phylum Spirochaetota; class UBA4802; order UBA4802; family UBA5368; genus MVZN01. The sequence continues at coordinate 1,488 of JBFZEY010000422.1, forward strand.
AGCAAGATCGCGCTCTTCTGCAATGTTTCCGAGCGCAACGTCATCTCGGCGGTCGATATCAAGAGCTCAATCTACGAGATACCGTACATGCTTCATGCCAACGGCTACGACGAAATCGTGCTCGAGCACTTCGGCCTGGAGAACAGCCCGATCGATATCGGCGCGTGGGACAGGTTTTATAATTCGCTCACCAATCCGCGGTGCACGGTAAGGATCGCGGTGGTGGGGAAGTACATCTCGCTTCAGGATGCGTACCGGTCGATCTACGAGGCGCTCCTCCACGGTGCGGTGGCGAACGAGGCGGAGCTGGAAATCACCCGCATCGATTCCGAGGACATCGAGAAGGACCATCGTGACGGGCTCTCTTCGCTTTTCGAGGGGATCGACGGCATCCTGGTGCCCGGAGGGTTCGGGAACCGCGGCATCGAGGGGAAGGTGATGGCGATCGGACACGCGCGTGCGAACGGCATCCCGCTTTTCGGTATATGCCTGGGGCTGCAGTGCGCGGTGATCGAGTACGGCCGCAATGTCTGCGGGCTCGAGAAGGCAAACTCGACGGAATTCGACCAGGGTACGCCTTATCCGGTGATATCGCTGCAGGAGGAACAGGAGATCATCGACAAGATGGGCGGTACCATGCGCCTCGGGGCATACCTCTGCGAATTCAGGGAAGGGAGCGCCATCCGGCGCATCTACGGCACACCCTCCGCGATGGAACGGCACCGCCACCGGTTCGAATTCACGCTGAAGTATCGCGAGCTGTTCGAGAAAAACGGCATGATCGCCAGCGGCATCCATCCGAAGAACAACCTGGTGGAGACCGTTGAGATACCCGCGCATCCATGGTTCATATGCACCCAGTACCATCCCGAGTTCAAATCCAAACCGACCGCCCCCCATCCCCTGTTCAGGGATTTTGTCAGGGCGGCGGTCGAGCGGGGCAAGCGCCGCTGCCAGTGATGACGCGGCGGGACCGCCCGCCACCCCTCTCCTCGAGCTTTTCGTCGGCCTTCCGCCGGGAAAGACCCGCTTCCCCGGCCTCCGCCTCACAGCGGATTTCGGGAAATAATTATTGCCTTGCCGCGTCCGCCGGAATAGTATTGATTATACGGGGCCCGGGTCCCGGTCGATCACGAGAGATACTGTTACGGGGCATATGGCTGTTTCGATTAAAATCGGCTTGCAGCAGACACAGCGCCTGGCGCTTACCCAGTCGCAGCTTCAGTCCATCGAGCTCCTGCAGCTTTCCTCCATCGAATTGGTGGAAGCGGTATCCAAAGAGCTCCTCGAAAACCCGGTGCTCGAGGAGGAATACTCCACTGCCGTGCCTCCATCGGCAAACGGGGAAGGGGCGGCGGCTGACGGCGTAAGCAGGGAGCTCTCGGGTGATGAGTCCATTTTCGCCCGCCGCGAGGAAAAGAGCCTGAACTATGAAGACGAGAGCGACAGCGGATATGTGCCCGGACACGGCGACGAGGAACGCGCGCGTTCATACATCGAGAACGCGGTAGCCCAGGAAGAGACGCTGAAGGAGCACCTGCTGGAGCAGGCGCGCATGGTATCCCGCGATGAACGCGAGCTCGCCCTCTACGAGGCGATCATCACCTCCATCGACGAACGGGGCCTTCTGGCCGCGGATATCGACGAGATCGCGGAGAGCCAGGGTATGAGCCCCGGTCAGGTTAGGGAGGCTGTCCGCACAATCGGCGCATTCGATCCCCCGGGCTGCGCGGCCTCATCGATGAGGGAGAGTCTTCTCTTCCAGGCGGAGGCCCGGTATCCGGATGACCGGGCGCTTCATTCCATCCTGCGCGATCATTTCACCGAACTCGAACGGCTTGACTACGATAAAATCGCGCGGGCCCTTTCGATTACAAGCGACGAAATCGTCGGGAAGACCCGGCTCATCCATACCCTGACGCCGTTTCCGGGCAGGCAGTTCGCGGTGAAGGACGTGCGGTACATCGTGCCCGATGCCGAGGTCAGGTACGTGGACGGCGAGATCCTCATCACCATAAATGACGATTACATCCCGCCCGTCCGTATCAACCGGTATTATGTGGACATGATGAAGAAAAAAAACATTGATAAAAACCTGAGAGAGTTTATCAAGGACAGGGTCCAGTCCGCCCGCTCCCTGTTGCGGGGCATTTCGAGCCGCCGCGACACGATCGCTCGGGTGGTCGCGGTCGTCATGCAGCGGCAGTCCGGATTCCTCCTTAAGGGTCCGGGGAACCTGAGGCCGCTCACCCATACAGAGGTGGCCGACGAGCTCGGGCTCCACGAATCAACGGTGAGCAGGACCACCAGCAACAAGTTCGTCCAGACGCCATGGGGCGTGTTCGAGCTGAAATACTTTTTCGCGTCCAAGCTGCGCTCGGGCGATCCGGATGATTATTCGTCCGATATGATCATTAATATGGTGAAAGAGATCATCGCGGGTGAAGACGCCTCGCGCCCGCTGAACGACGACGAAATACTCGCGCTGCTTGAAAAGCGGGGCATACGGCTGGCGAGGCGGACCGTAGCGAAATACAGGGGTATTCTGCATATACCCCCTTCGAATAAACGCAAAAAACTCAATATGCTCAGGAGCGAGGGAAAAGCATGAACATTACGATTACCGGGAGAAATTTTGAAGTAACTTCAGATGTGCGCGAATACTCCGAGAAGCGGATTAAAAAAATCGAGAAGTACTTCAACCAGCTTATCGAGGTGCTCGTCGTCATGAATGTGCAGAAGCTGGATCATGTCGTCGATATCCTGGTGAACGGTGACGGCGTTCAGTTCTACGCCATCCAGAAGGCGGGGGACATGTACTCGTCGATAGACCTGATCATCGACAAGATGGAGAAGCAGATATCGAGGTACAAGGACCGGCAGAGCGACCACAAGGCCGTGTCCCATGAAATGGTTGAAAAAATCGACCTGGAAAACCAGGGTGTGGACCTGCACCTGTACCAGGTGAGCAATAAGCCGAAGACCGAGGTCGAGGCATTTTTGGAGATGAAACTCGATAACAGGGAGTTCATACTTTTCAAGAAGGGCGTCGCCGATGTAAAAAGCGACCTCGATTACGCCAACAAGAATTACGCGGTGATTTACCGGAGCGGTGACGGGTTTAAAATGGTCGAGGTCCCTTTCGCGCAGATACAGGAGGCGCGTTTCAATCCGAAAAGTTTCATCGAATGCGATCTCGATATCCAGAGCGAATCACCCGCCAAGCCGAAGGTCAAGTTCAAACAGAAAGACTGCTGCACGGACATCGAGAAAATCTCGCTCACTGACGCACTGCAGAAGCTCTCGGCAGGCGGTCACGAGTTCCTGCCGTTTTTTAATCTCGAAACCAAATCGCTCAATGTCGTGTATAAAAAAGGCCGGAGATTCGAGGTGATGGTTCCCGCATTCTGAGGAAACGGCCGAAACATGCACGCTAAAAAGATATTCGTCAGGGATCTGCGCGATGACGACAGCAAGATCGACCTGCAGATGGAGCTTGTCGCGGGAAAAGACGGGCTGGGGAAGGAGATAACGGTCGGCGATATAAACCGTCCCGGCCTGGGCCTGGCGGGTTTTTTCGATTTTTTCGCCTACGACCGAATACAGATATTCGGGCTTGGGGAGACCGCCTTTATGCGCCGCCTCTCGGCCGAACAGAAAAGAGAGGTTTTCGAAAAGTTCTTTTCTTTCGAGGTATTATGCTGTGTCTTTACCCATAACGAACATCCCGACGAGATGTTCGTCGAGTTCGCCAACCGCTACCGGGTGCCGACCTTCGTGACCAGGCACCGCACGACGCGGTTTATAAGCCTGCTTACACACGTTGTCGAGGAATTCTTCTCGCCGCTGGTCGTGATGCACGGCACGCTGGTCGACGTGTTCGGGGTCGGCGTTCTCCTGATGGGCAAAAGCGGTGTGGGGAAGAGCGAAACGGCCCTGGAGCTCATCGAGCGCGGCCACCGCCTGGTCGCCGACGACATGGTCGAGGTCAGGAAGATAGACGAGTCGCTGCTGATGGGAAACGGCTCGGAAATCATACGGCACCATATGGAGATACGCGGGCTGGGCATCATCAACGTGCGGGACATTTTCGGGATACGGTCTATCCGTAACCGAAAACGAATCGAAATGGTCGTCCTCCTGGAGGAATGGGCCGAGGGTCGGGAATACGACCGCCTCGGCATAGACGAAAAGCGCTACACGATACTCGATCTGGACGTTCCGTTCATAACCGTGCCGGTGCGGCCCGGGCGGAACATACCGATCATTATCGAGACCGCCGCGCTCAACCAGCGCCTTAAAAAGATGGGAGTGTTCTCGGCGCGCGAGCTCGACGGCAGGATACAAAACTGGATGAGGATGGAGGGCGAACGTTCCAATGATTGAGCGAGAGGTGCTGGTGAGAAGCGATGCGGGCGTTCATGCCCGCCCCGCCATGATGTTTGTGCGCGAGGCGATGAAATATCCATGCGAGGTTTTCATCATTAAAGATAACGTGGAGGCGAACGGTAAATCAATAATGTCGGTGCTGGGGCTTGCCATCACCTCGGGTTCGCGGCTTATCGTACGCGCCCGGGGAGAGAACGAGGAGAGCGCCGTCGCGAAGCTCGTGTCCCTTATCGAAAATGATTTTAAAAATTAAGGCGATGGAAAAGGAAACGCTTTTGAAATATCGCATGACGATTCCCGAGATCGAGGGCCGCCTGCCGGCCAGAAGGACGGCGGCGGTCATTCTGGCGGTGGTGCTCCTTTTCGGAGGGACCCCGGGCGATGCCGCCGCCCAGGTGAAAAGTGCGGCAAGGGCTCCGGCGAAGGCCGCACAGCAGAGGAGCATACTTTACGAGGATCTCGATTACAACAATGTTTTTTTCTTGAATAAACGGGACCCGATCTTCGCCTGTATGATCTCCTGGTACGTCGCGGGCCTGGGGCAGTTTTACTCGGCCGAGTATGTCAAGGGCACGGTCTTTCTGGTCACCGAGTATTCGATCGTTATCGGTGCGCTGTTCTATTTCATGAATTTCGATTTCTCGGCCGGCGGCGGTTCGGGGCTCAGCCTGAAGGTGGACGCCAGGCGGACCGATCTCGGCGTGGTGGAGACCTCCCGGAGAAACGTGTTCATCGGCCTGATGGCGGTCGCCGGGATGCTGCACCTGTATAACGTATCTGACGCGGTAATGTCGGCGCGTGACTTTAACAGCAGCCTGGACAGGCGCAGGCAGCAGATGAGGGAAAAGTATCCGGAAATTAATTTCGATTATGAACAGGGGAAAGGGGTTTCCATTGGAATACGGAAAAGGCTGTAAATGTGTCGGTACGGCGGTATGCGCGGCCGTTCTCGTATTTCTCCTCGCATCCGCGGGCCCGTCGCATGCGGCGGAGCGCGCGGGGCCGGCGGATAAAAACGCCGCCGTGGTCGAGGATGGCGGTTTTTTCATCGACGAGCCCGACAGAAAGGATCCCTTCATCGCGGGCGTGCTTTCG
>JBFZEY010000423.1:0-3023 GCA_041306625.1 Spirochaetota bacterium
TGGCGGCCATTTCGCTCCTCGTCTGGGGGATCGGCCTCATGAACGTCATGCTGGTATCGGTAAAGGAGCGCGTACAGGAAATCGGCCTGCGCACGGCGATCGGTGCACGCAGGAAGGATATCCGCCTGCAGTTTCTGATCGAATCGGGCCTGCTTACGGTGACCGGCGGGATAGCGGGCATTATCCTCGGAACGGGTATCACCGTCCTCATAACCGTTTTCGCCGGCTGGTCGGTCAGGATATCGGTCTACTCCATCGTTCTCTCCACGGCGGTATCAATCGCTATCGGGATCGCCTTCGGGCTCTGGCCGGCGGTCCAGGCTTCGCGAATGAATCCCATCGAGGCGCTGAGGCACGATTGAAGGGGGAGCGTCCGTCTCAGGTTCATCTCTCCTGGCCTTAAGCGAAACCGTCGGATATTTCGCCGGCTTCACCACCGGTCCCGGTACGTCAACCGGCAGCGCCTTTGTCTCCTCCGTAATCGCAGGATTCCCCGTAGTGAGCCGCCGCACTTTGCGGTATCCCCCCGGGGATCGGCACGACCCGGTGCCGGCCAGGGACTAAGTTTCCCGCCGATTTCATTCAACTTTAAAAGACTCGGCGGGCGGTTACCGGTATATTAGCACTGCATGATTCCGAAGGGTGGTATGTTCCCCGTCCCGGGAGAAGCTTCAGCCGTTTATTGCTTGCGGAGACCTTTATGAAACCAGTTTCACGAAAAAAGGACAAGCCGGTTCGATCCAAAAGAGATTCGCTCGGGCGGGTCCTCGACCAGAATGAGGAAATCAAGGATAATGTCGAGGAGGCTGCCGACAACCTCGCTTCGGTGAATGATATCTTGCAGGTAAAAAAAGCGGCCGGCGTCCCCGTTCAGTCTCTTAAAGACGCTATTGCCCAGAATGAAGAAGCCGAGTCGCAGGTGGCGAAGGCCGCGGGCGACCTGGCCCAGGTCAATACCGAGCTCGCCAATGAGGTCACTGAACGAACAATCATCGAATCGGAACTCGTCGATGCGACGATCAACCTGCTGGAGGCGCACGAGGATATCTCGAGCTCCCGCGCCCAGGCGGCCGCCGAACGGACGGTCATCGAATCGGAACTCGCCGACATGAAGATCGACCTGGCCGAGGCGCGTGAGGATCTTTCGAAATCCCTCGCCAAAGAGGAAGAAACACGGCAGATTGCGTTTCAGGACGCGCTTACGGGTCTTCCGAACCGTGTGGTATTCGAACAGGCGCTCGACCACGGCCTGATTCAGGCGAAACGATACGGTCGGGGCCTTGCCGTCCTGTTCATCGACATCGATAAATTCAAAAACGTCAACGACCTGCATGGTCACGATCTGGGGGACAGGGTGCTGCTCATGGTGGCCGAACGTCTGCGGTCTTCGGTCCGCGCGGAAGACATGGTCAGCCGCTGGGGAGGCGATGAGTTCGTGTGCCTGCTGCTGGAAGTCAAACAGGAAGCCGATGTTACCCGCCTTGCGAAGGAAATGGTCGATCGGATTGCAGATGACTGGGAATTCAATGGGACCGTTCTTTCCATACGAGCCAGTATCGGCATCGCCATATATCCCGCGGATGGAGAAACGGCGGAAGTCCTGTTTAAAAAGGCGGACCAGGCGATGTATAAAGCCAAGGGAACAGAGAGGAGGGTCATGCCGGCCAGCGAGTCTGTCTGAGACCCGACCGTAACCGTTCCGAGCATCATTGCCTGATCCCCGGAGACGAGTGCTGCCTGTAGAGCGGCAGACGCCGAACGGGTGAGGGGGGCGGGCCCCCCTCCGGCTCGTCTCACTTCCCTTTGAACGAAACCGAAACCTTTTTCGCCGGCTCTATCACCAGTCCCGGCACGTCTTTAAGCAGGGCCTTCGTCTCTTCCATCGTCGCGGGTTTCTTCGTATTGAGCTCCTTCAGCTTCTCGGTGTTGTCCAGGAATTTGGTGAACTCTATATCGTAGAGCGTGATGGCGTTCCCGGTGACGTTGGCGGCGTTGGTCTTCGTTATCTCCCCGTTTACCTGCACCACCAGCGCGAAGCGCATGCCGTCGAAGATCATCCGCATCTGTTTAATCTGCTGTTCCATCTGAGCGTCGTCGACGGGTTTGGTCTCCGCCTTCTTTTCGGCGGGGCCCTTTTTCTCGGGCATCGTCAGGGTGAGGGTCGGCACGGGCTTTTTAACGAAGCGGAAGATGATGTTCTCGGCCGGGGCGGGTTTTCCGGCGTTCTGGCCGCTCTTCGCCTTCATGTTCTGGTTGATCGTGAGCTTCGTGACGTCGCTGAATGCATACACCGCTCGATACCCCTGGTGCGTGGCGTTGGCGATGTCTTCCACCGAAACGAAGCTCACTGCCCGGCCGTAGCCCGCGGCCTTGTCCCGGAGCTCCTGCTCCTTGTATATCTTCGCGTCGGGTTTCGCTTCATCGCCGGCGCCCATTCCCTTTTTCATGCCCTCGGCCATTTCGCTTTTCATGAGAAAGGTCTCCTGGATCGTCCCGGTGCCGTCGGCGTTCACGAAGATGCGCGTCTCGACGTCCATGCATCCGACTACCAGCGCCAGAATGAACGCCATTCCCAGATGTAAATTTTTCATGCGCGTACCCCTTGTCGGTGATGTTTCCACCTGATGGAAAGACGTTCCGTATTCGCGTGTTTCCAGTGCAGGAGGTGAGTGGAGAATAGCACGGGATCCGGGAAAAGGCAAATGGCGTGAAATTTTTTTCGCGTGCCGGTGGCCGGCCGTTAGGGCTCCGGATGGAGGGGGCCGACGGGTTTTGAGATCGGTGCGCGCGCGTGCTCGCGGAAAAACTCGCCGGACTCCCGCCGCTCTGAAACAGCCGCGCGATATCCGCCCTGTACGGCGGAGGCATCTAATCGTTAGCCTGCCGGCTTTACGTTCATTATACGTGGAATCTTCTTTACAAGTACAGTCATCCTGTTACCATTTCCCGGAATGCACTGATAGGATGCGGTTTCCACCGCCTTGGAGATCAATAATGAGCCCTGCTGTCATCACAGGTGTGTC
>JBFZEY010000424.1:0-6173 GCA_041306625.1 Spirochaetota bacterium
TCGCGAAACCGAGCATAGTCCGGAGAACCTCCCGCGCCAGAACCGGATCATCGCGATAATCGGGGCAGTGGCGCGCCTCGGGTCTGTAGAAATACCTGCCGTTCTTCAACGGGTAATCCGGTTCCAGGCACAATCCCATCCATGGATCCATCCCGCCGCCGACGTACACCAGGGGTACCGTGAGTTTTTTCACCATCGCCCTCGGTGACCACTCCTTTCCCCGCGCCGAATACGGCTTTTCTTTAAACACGGTTTCACATTCGTCAATAAAATCACCGCGCTGCCGCGTGAAGATGCCGCTCGGTTTTTGTGACACCTCGAAAACCCCGGCCTCGCGGCACTGCTGGTAGCGCCATACCCGCCAGTCCCATCTGCCGGTGATTTTCTCGTTACGGGAAAGCTCCTTCTTCGCGTTGGAGCTTGCGTAGTTCCATGCCCCTTCCTTCGCGATTTTCCGGTCTATCCAGTGCAGTATGCCCAGAAACGCCCCGGTTGGAAGCAATGATGCCAGTTTCATGACCGGCATGAGGGCCTTGTAGCGGCCGTACTGGGTCGCGCCGTGGATGACGGCGATGAGGAATTCACGCTCGAGCCACGTCGAATCGAAAAGTTCTTTCGGTTGCAGGTTATTAACGTGGCGTGCCAGCCTTGCGTAGGCCGTCTCCCCGAAGGTGGTACGCACACCCCGGTCATACGCGTCCATGGTGAATGGCCAGTCCACCACGCCGCTGGAGGAGAGGGCGACCCTTAAATCGTCGGGATACTTCGCGGCGAAATGGATCACAAGGCCGCCTCCGTAGCTGTACCCGGTCCCCATCCAGGGGCCGGGATAGTCCTTTCTGAAACGCCGCACCACCCGGTGGTAATCGGCCAGGGCCTGCTCAATGCTCACATAGGACGGCACCGACTGGTCGGCATCGGAGGTCACGCTCTGGCCATAGCCCCGGTGCTCGGCCTGGATGAAGATCACGTTATCCGGTTTGCCGTAGGAAGTATAAAGGCTGACGAGGTCGTGGTCGGTGAGATCGTGTTCGTTGCCAAGGTTGAAAAAAACGGCCGAGTCTTTACCCGCCTTATCCGGCACCAGTATGTCCACCTGCTGGGTGAAGCTTTTTCCCCGGGCATGAGCGTGGTCGACGGGTTGTAAAATAGAGGTATTGATGATTTTATACATAACCGGTTCGTTTTTCCTGGTGCAAGTCCCGGACGCCACGGCGGATAAGAATATAATAAGGACGATGAGCGTTCTTCTTCTTTCCATTTTCTTCACTCGCTTGATATTCACGATAGTACGACTGATTCGGAAAAACCCGTCCTATACATCACACCGCATGCACGCCGCAGGCTATTCCGCCACTATGCAGGTGGGATAGGCAGATGTCTTGTTCATCTTCCGGGGCTCCTTTCGGCGCGTGGACGGCAAAAGCGTTCTAAAGATCGAATCTCATTTACTATGTTTCCGCAAGTTCTTTTCGCGCGGTTTAAAATGAAAAACATGCAATAAATCCGGCCTTCGTACGTCCGGTTTATCAAGACGGTATACCGGTTTCAGGGAGGGAGAGGGATGTCACAGGCACATGTGTTCCCCTGGTGGGGAGGGTATCTGCTGCTTGGCCCGCTTAGAAAGCGAAGGGTCGATCCGGCGAAGCTGCTGGAGCCGTACATATACGAGGGCGCGACCGTGCTCGATGCGGGGTGCGCAATGGGCTTCTTCAGCCTGCCGATGGCGGTTATGGTCGGGCCCGCGGGGAAAGTGGTCTGTGTTGATGTTCAGAAAAGCATGCTGGCCGGCCTCAGGCGCCGTGCTGAAAGAGCGGGGCTCGCGGACCGGATCGATGCGAGGCTTTGTCCTCCGCGCGCGCTCATGCTGGGGGATCTCACCGGAAGGATCGATTTTGCGCTGGCCTTCGGTGTCGTGCACGAGGTCCCGGACCGCGCATCGTTTTTTGCTGAAATTCATCGCGCGCTTTCGCGCGGCAGCAGGCTTCTTGTCGCGGAACCTAAAATTCCGGTGCCGGCGGACAGGTTTCGTGAAACGATTGACGCTGCGTGCGAAACGGGATTTACAATTGAGCGTGAGTGGGCTCTCTATGGAAGCAGGCTTGCGCTTTTTAACAGGAAATGAGGCCGGGGATTTGGCAATGGTACGGCGGGATGTCGCGGGCATAGGACGGATATTTAAGGAAGAATATCGCACGATGCTGGCCTATGTGCGCGGCCTTGTCCGCGATACGGCCGCGCGCGACGGGGAAGACATCGTGCAAGACGTGATGCTGCGTCTCCTCGACGCACCGGACCCGGCCCGACATATCGAAGACCTCGCGGCGTATGTGTACAAGGCGCTCCGCAACCGGGCGATCGATGCAGTGCGCGGCAGGCGGCCCGAGCGGAGTCTTGACGCTCCGGCGCTCGAGGGCGGCGGGAACACGCTGCTCGATACGCTCGGGGACGCGAGAATAAATCCTGCCCGCGACCTGGAACGCACGGACCTTCGGCGGGAGCTCTTCGACGCGATAGACGGGCTGCCCGATGAACAGCGTGAGGCGCTCGTTCTCACGGAGTTCGAGGGCTGGACGTTCCGCGAGCTGTCGGAGGCCACGGGAACGCCGATAGGGACCCTGCTGGCAAGGAAATCGCGCGCACTGGGAAAGATACGTAAAAACATGGAAAATTTTCATAATCGCATGGAGGAATGACATGAGTGAAAAGAATATAAGGAGCATGCCGGCACGTGCGGCGAGGATCATCGCGCACGTATTCTTCGGAATCATCGCCGCCGCGGGCTTCGCCCTGCTATTCGGCATTATCGTGATGTACCTCTGGAACTGGCTGATGCCCGCGGTGTTCGGCCTGGGGCTCATTGGTTTCTGGCAGGCCTTCGGTCTAATTGTTCTCGCGCGGCTCCTGGTGGGCGGATGGCACCACGGGCACAACGGCAGGGAGCAGTTGCATAAAAAGTTCTCTCCTTTTTATCCGGTTCCCGACGAGGCCCGCACGCACCGAAGGGAATACCGTGATTTCTGGCACGATGAAGGCCGGTCGGCGTTCGAGGAATACCTGCGGCGCCGTGACGGAGGAGGGGCCGGCGGGAACACGGGCGAAAAGGACTGATTCGGGCGGGTATAACCCGATCGTATGTTTAAAAAATGCTACAGGCGGGAGAAAATATGAATACCATCACAACTCATACGGCGGGCCTGAGCGTGCTCGTTGTCGCGGTGCTCGCCCTCGTTCCGCTCTCCGGATGCACGGACTGGATAAAAGCCGTATTCTACATTGACCACATGGAAACGGAAAACCGCACCTCCCGTATGCACGTGGACCGTATCATTGATGCCCTCGAGCTCGGGCCGGGCCGGAGGGTCGCCGATATAGGGGCCGGGTCCGGACTCTTCACCCGGAAGATGGCGGAAAGAGTGTCTCCGGGAGGAACGGTCTACGCGATCGACATCAATAAAAAGCTACTCGGGCATATCGAAAAGTCGTCGGAAGGCCTTCCCGTCCGAACCGTGCTTGCCGTCGAGGACGATCCGAAAGTTCCATCGCGGGTTGATCTCATCTTCATCTGCGACACTCTCCACTATATCGATAAACCCGCACTGTATGTCGAAAAAATGGCCATGCACCTCGATCCGGGAGGGCGCATCGCGGTGATAGACTTCAAGAAAAACTGGCCGCCGATGTCGAACAGATTCACCGTGGATGAACTGAAGGGGTGGATGAAGGGAGGCGGGCTCGTGGCAACACGCGAATTTGATTTTATCGAGGACGAGTTTTTTATTGTGTTTGTGAAAAAATAGGGCCTTTGTGTGAGGGTGGACCGTAATTTAAAAAATCAATAATAGTTGTATTGATTTTATTAAGGGGTGTTTGTACCATGCTGTTTCCGGCATGATGGTACCGTGGAGTCACAGGCCTCATCCAATCCATCCAGCGAATCCATATCAGGAAGACCGTCACATGAAGGTTCTACTCATTAACGCGCCGTTCCCCTTCGAGGAATCTCCCACGCCCCCGTTCGGACTTGTGTCCCTGGCCGGCTATCTGCTTCGTGAGGGAATCGAGGTAATTATTGAAGATTATATCGTACAGCCCTATTCCAGGGAGCGGGTGAAAAAGGTCCTGCGGGAGTTCAGGCCCGACGTGGTGGGAGCCACAGCGGTGACCATGAACGTGAAAAGGGCCCTGTCCATACTTAAAGATTTTCGCGAGGAAGATCCCGTTCCCGCGACGGTCATGGGCGGTCCCCATGTATCCTTCGACGCGGACGGAATTCTGAAAAACAATCCATTCATCGATTTTATCGTCAGGGGCGAGGGAGAGCTTACGTTTACCGAGCTTCTGGGTCACCTGAAGGCCGGGGCCAATTATTCCGGAGTCAAGGGCGTATCGTATCGCCAGAATGGTATGATCGTCCATAACGAGGATCGGCCCCTGATACCCGATATCAACATCCTGCCGGGTCCGGCCCGACACCTGGTACCACTGAGCCGGTACCGTGCCCTGGGCTTTCCCATCAGCATGGTCACCTCCCGGGGTTGTCCCTACAAGTGTATCTTCTGAGTGGGAGCCCGGATGGTGGGACACAGGGTGCGCAATTTCGACGTGGGGCGGGTGGTCGACGAGTTTGAAGAGCTCTCTCGGATGGGGTTCATTCAGATCAATATCGTTGACGATCTTTTTACCGCCAACCAGGCCCGCTGCATGGAAATATGTGACGAGATAGTCCGCCGGGGCATCGTTCATCCCTGGGGGGCATTCGCCAGGGTGGACAGCGTGTCGCCGCAATTGCTCGAAAAGATGAAAAAGGCGGGGTGCACCGCGCTCTGTTTTGGCATCGAGAGCGGGGATCAGGCAATCCTGGACCGCATCAAGAAAAAGACCACACTCGAAAAGTGCCGTATCGCGGCCCGGATTTGCCGGGAGGCCGGAATAGAACCCATGATGTCCTTCATCCTGGGGCTTCCGGGGGAAACGGCCGAAACGGCGCGTACGACCATGGAGTTCGCCCGAACGCTCAGCAACAGTTACGGTTTTCATGTGCTTTCGCCCTTCCCGGGCACCGAGGTAAGGGACAGGGCCGACGAATACGGCATGAAGGTGCTCACCGATGACTGGGACCTCTATGACGCCAATCACGCCGTCATGGATCCGGGGTCCATCGCGCCCGAAGAGGTTGAGCGTCTGGCCAACTGGTTTGTCAACGGCATCACTGAATATATTGACGACCTGGAGCCCAGGAAAGCGCGGGGAGAAGCCCTTTCCGAATCGGACGAGCGGGCTCTTCAGGGAGTCAGATCGTTTCGTTTCAACCGCACACTGATACTGGAAGAACTGATCGAACGGTATACGGGCATCACCAATGGGGGGGGGCGGGAGGCCCTCCTCCTGGATTTCGTCGATTACCTTGCGAGCTCATTCGGGCTCTCCAGGAATGAAATAAACGATCAGGTCCAGCGGCTTATCAATCACAATTGCATTGTACTGCGCAGCGACGCTCAGGGAGCCAGGATCTGCTGGACCTGAGGACCCATTACCGGGGTGCATATGTTCTCGCGAAAGGGCACGGCAATCCTCAAGGCCGGCGCGGCGGTGCTTCCGTAGATGCGGGACATCGAAATTCCACGGCGCCTGCATGGTATATCGCACCGGCATCGACCACCTTGTATATCGGTGACAGGTATCAGATGCTCCTGGAGGACAGAAAGGAAGACGATAATTTCAAATATCATGAAATGCTTGGTGTCACCACTTCGGTGACGTACAGTTTTTCCAATTAAGCGCGTAATGCGCGTTTGCCGGCAAGGTATACGAAAACAGGTTTCGCGGATTCTATTTCGCTGTATAAATGTTGTCCCATCCCCGTATATTCGAGGAGGAGCCATGAAAAGACTGCTCGTCATAATGCTGGTAGCGGCCTCGGCAGCCGCTCCTGCGGTCCCCGGCGCCGCACAGGGACATTCCGGTATCGCGCTTAATAAGCCTACCGTCGCGGGCATGGACCTGGTCGAAGCCCTCGGTGCGCGCAGGTCGGTGCGCGCCTTCTCCGATAAACCGCTTTCAAACGACGATCTGGGTGCCATCCTCTGGGCGGCGATCGGCGTCAACCGCGCAGGCGGTAAACGCACATCCCCGACAGCATACGGCCGCCACTACATGAAGCTGTATGTCAT
>JBFZEY010000425.1:0-6402 GCA_041306625.1 Spirochaetota bacterium
CGGCGGCCGTTCTCGAAGGAACTACGGGAGCTCGCGGCCTGGAAGCTCGAGGCGATGTACAAGCATCGCGTGGAGGAAAGGGTAAGCGCCGTGCTTAAGAAAACGGGCCTTCTGCCCGAGACGCCGCACGATATGGAGCGCATCATGGAGAACGCCGAAAAATATTTCGTCAGCGATGAGCTCCATTCCGAGATCAGCGTCTCGAGCGGCGTGGCCGCGACGGCGATGATGGACGGGTACTCGGGGGTCGTGAACATCGCGCCCTTCGCCTGTCTCATCGGTCGTGTGATCGAGGGGATTCTCACCCCGTGGGCGCGCGAGCGGCACTACCCTATGATGTCGGTTGAAATCGACGGAAACCTGCTGCCGCCCTCTATCGTCAACAAGCTTGACATTTTCATGCTGAACGTCCTTCGTCTCAGGGAAGACCCGGCGGTGTCGTCGCTCGTGGAGCCCGAATCGGGTAAGCGCGAGCTTCTGAGCAGGATGAACAACGGGAGCTGAGACGGTCCTGTAACGTCAGGGTCCGTCGGCAATTTTTACTTGCCATTACGGCTTTTCCTCTTTAGGCTTCTATCCTTCCGGATCATGAAGTTGCCGCGTTCCCTCGCGGCCTTCATCGAGGAACGTCGGCTCTGAAATGATAAAAAAGAAGAAAAACGAGATACGATCCGCGGGCGGCGGAGTTGATCCAACGGAAGGCGGGACGGCGAATAAGGAAAGATCCCCACGCGCGGTAGCCGTCTGGACCGGCGCGGCAAAGACGACGGCGAAAATCATTCTGATCTGGCTTCCGCTGGCGGTTGCGGGACTCGTTATCGTCATTATGGCTGCCCTTCCGCTGATCCTCTCGCCGAAGCGTGTTGAAACGATCGCGGCCGGTGCGTTTCGCTCGGTTTCGAACGGCGAACTCTCCATGAGCGTCAGGAGGTTCAATCCTTATCGCGGTTTCGAGATAGTGAACTTCGTCATCTACAACGGCGAGGAATTCGGCCGCTCGAAGTTCGTGGAGATCGAACGCCTCGTGTTCGATTACGGATTCTTCGGCCTGTTCGCTGGCAGGGTGCGTTTCAACGAGATCGGCATCTATCGCCCGCGCGTTTATCTTGTCGAGAAAAACGGCGTCTGGAACGCCGAGCGTCTGATGAAAGCATCGGCCGAGAAGCCGGAGAAAGAGGAGAAGGATGAGCGCGTATCCTCGAAGGCGATACACCTTCCGTTTTCCGCCGACTTCCTCTTAAAATTCGTGCTCGAGGATTTACGGCTCTACGCACGTGGCGCCGGTCTGAACGCCTCGATCGAGGGGCTCGGTTGTACCGCCGATGTTTTGGTGCCGCCGTTTAACAGGGTGCCGAGGTCGCTGGAGGCTCTATCGCTCCTCGAGCGGATGTCGATAGCGCTCAATCCGAAGGGCGAGCTTGATGTTACGGTTTACACGCCCGACGTCGAGGTGAAACCGCCGCTGGTGCTCTCCTGGAAACTCGATTTCGCCAGGGGCAAGGGGGGCGATAAGTCGTTCAGAAGCGCATTCAGATTCGGCACCAGCAGGACTCCGGTTCGTTTCAGGCGCTCCCGGCTCGCACCGCTCAACCTGATGATCGGCTATGACATGGTATACGATCCGGCGGCCGATCTCCTCAGGCTTGACCACCTCGGCGTCCGCTTTGCGGGAAGCACCTGGATGAACCTTTCGGGCACGGTGCGCAAGCTGACCACCCGGCAGGAGATCGATATCAGGATGACTCAAAGCACACTATCGCTCGATGAGCTGCAACCATACTATGCGGCGATTTCGGGCGACCGGCAGACGCGTTTCGGCGGCGTCGTTTCGCTCTATCCGCTGACCATAAAAGGTACACCTTACTCCCTGGACGTAAACGGCGAACTCGCGCTCCGGGGCATTAGCTATAAAATGCCCGGAATGGAAGCCGCACTGCCCTCTGCGCGGCTGAATTTTACCGCCCTGCGGCGCGCCGACGATATGAAGCTTCTCGCCAGGCTTGCGGTCCCCCGTTTTTCCTACACGCTCGAGCGGAGCAAATCGGGTGACAACGGCATCGAGATGTCCGTGGATGCGTCGGCGCTTGGGAACTTCGGTCGTGTAAAACTCCAGTCCTTTTCATTCAGATTTTTCAATCCGGCCGACGGACAGAACGCCCTTGATGTCGGCGCTGCCGCCGATTTCTCGCTGGGAGCCGCTCCGGCCGGGAGGCTCAATGTCGCAAGGCTCCGGTTCCGGAAGGCGCCGCTTTCGGCGATGCTTCCGGAACCCCTCAGAAAATCACTCGAACGGCTTCCGCTTACACAACCGCTCGACCTCTCACTCGACGCATCGTTCGGCATGAAGGGGGAGATAACGAGCGTTGCTGCGCTCATGAAGCTCGTCGCACCCGATTTCGATCTCACCGACCTGCGGCTCGAGGTAAACCTCGAGCAGGACGGCGCGAGAAAACGCATTGCCCTCAATCGTTTCCATCTCGGAAGCGAGGCGAAGGGCCTCGGCATCGACGCGCGCGGGACCGTCGATGTTAAGATGCCTCCGTTCTCCGATTCCGATCTTAAGCTGGGCATAAAGCTGAAAACTCCCGAGCTTGCGGCGGTGTATGGTCCATGGAAGGTCAAAGGGCTGGTCGATATCGGCGCCGCCGTCAGGGGGAACATGAAGAACGGCAGGGCCTTCGGGTCGATAAAGATAGGCCATTTTTTTGCGCGGAACGACGCGGAGCGCATTGCCATCGACGATCTGAACATGGACTTTCCCTTCGAGTATTATTTTACGCCGAGGTACCGGGGCGAATCGCGCATAGCGACCGACAAGAGCCTTCTCATTTCCAACGAAAACTTCAGGGAGAAGGCGAACTTTACTATCAAATCAATACGGGCCAGGCATCCGGCCAGGGACGTCTCTTTCGAGTATCTGAAGGATTTTTCGGCCACCATGTTCTTCCGGGAAAACACGTTCGAGATACCGGCGATGCGCGCGTACGTCCTGGACGGCTCGCTGTACGGACGCGACATCCTGTTCAATCTCGCCGATATGAAAAAACGGAACATGGAGTTCCGCGTCGCCCTCGACGTCACCAACGTCGATATCGGCAGGCTCGACGATACCGATTCGAAGGAAAAGTCGCGCGACGCCGAGCTCTCGTTTAACGCGAATTTCAGCGGCAAAGGCGTCGATATAGAGCGGGAGCTGTCGGCGCAGGGCAACATCAACATCTACAAGGTCGGCGAAAAGTTCGCCAACCGTCTTCTCAAGGGACTTTCCACGGAAAAGGGAAAATCGAAGCTGGGCGGCGTCGCGCAGTTCGCGGTGGACAACTCGATGATTGTAAAAGGGTTTAATTTCAACCTCGACAGGGGCCTGGTGTACACCACAGTGAGCTTCTCCCGGAGGGTGATCGGCTATCTCTTCGGGGTGAAGGATGAGAAGGTCGAATTCGACCGGATGCCCATACAGGAATATCTTCGAAAGGTCAGGGAGGTGGAGCGATGAATACGCGCCTGTGTCTGCTCGCGGTGCTTGCGGCGCTTTCGATGGCGCTTTCAGCCTGCGCGAGCGGCAAAAGCTGTCTGGCGGACGTGCCGAGCTGCCTGGAGATTTCGCCTCCGGACATTCACCTTACCGGGGAAAAGACCGTTATCGAGCGGCAGATCGTGGGCGATTACCGCGAGCTCGAGCGCGACGCGTGGATCGTGTCGTCGGTGAAGACCGATGTGGCGCGCTCGCGCGGACCTGCCGTGGTGATGGGGGGCGACGAGGCGCTTCTGAGGGCCGTCAAGATACGGGAGTTTAACGAGGAGAAGATCCGTACCTACAAGGATGACGGTGCCGTCGGGGAGGCAAACAGCGGAATGGCGGTTTATATGCCGCAGAAAAAGTACGACTCGGACGCCGCACTCAAGACGGCCCTCTTGCGCGTGCTCGAGGATGAGAACGCCGCGAGGAAAACGATTTTCGAGCGGAGCGTGGCGCGTGCGGGTTCCGGGGAACCCGCCCCCCGCGATGTGGTGACGTTCGGCGCGGCTTTCGCCGAGGAGCAGGCGGCGCTCGCGAAGAGGAACGACTGGGTCCAGGATATGACGGGCAAATGGGTTCGCAAAAAATGAATGCCCGATTTCTGCGCCGCGGCATTCCCGCGGTCCTCGCCGCGGCATCACTGTTCCTTGCCGCCTGTGAGGACGGGTCCGGAAACGAAGTGCTGTTCAATTATGGTAAAATCCTGAGAAAGGAATACCTCTACGACGTCGGCAGGGTGGTGCCGGTTACCATAGAGCAGACCGTGGAGATGGAGGGTGTGTTTACACCCGACGGACTCTATTTCTTTTTCGCTTCCGACCGGGAGCGCGGTAATCTCGATATCTATCTGCGCTCGCTCACCGACATCACCACCATACGGATCACCGATCATCCATCGAGAGACTCGTCTCCGGCGCTCTCGCCGGACGGAAAGTACCTCGCATTCGTCTCGCAGCGCGAGGATCCTGAAGGCGACATCTATCTCATGCGCATGGACCCTGCGGCATTAATTAAAAGCGCCCGCTCGTCGGTCTGGCGGGCCGCAGGCCCCCCGGCGGAGGCGGGCAATCTCACGCAGTATCAGGACCCGTCAACAGGCACAATTCGGACCCTGAAGGACGCTTCTCCCTGCTGGTCGCCCGATGGAAAGCTCATCGCCTTTTCCTCCGCTCGCGGCGGAACCGAAAACATATGGGTGATGGACCGGAAGGGACGCTCCATGCGCCAGATCACCCGCGACGGCGGCACGCATCCCCGTTTTTCAGGTGATGGGAAGAAGATCATCTTTATTTCCTACAGGGACGCGGGCTCCGGCGGTGACGTCTATGCGATCGACCTCGCGTCCGGAGCCGAAAAAAGGCTTAGCTCGGGCCCGGGGATCGAAATGCACCCGACCTTTCTTCGCGGGACCGATGAAATCGTCTATACTTTCATCGACCGCGACACCAACGGTGACGGCAAAGTCGACCTGAAGGACAATTCGGTTGTCCAGTATAAAAACCTTTCGAACGGTCTGGAGTATCCGTTGACACTGCATTCGGAATCCTCGTTCCTTCCTCGCTGGTCGCCGGCTTTCGACGGCGTTATCGTTTATTCTGATCAGGTCGGAAGCAACATCAACGTCAACATAATACCCGATGACGGCGTGATTCCGAAACGGGAGAATGCGCGTCGCCAGTACGAACTTGCCGAGAAATATCTACAGGAGTTCGACGATACCGACCGCTACCTCCTCGCGCTTGAACGGGTATATCATTTCTTCGGTGCGGCGAAGGACGCGGAATCGATAGCGTTCACCGCACGCGCCATCGTCGAGGCGGCGGGGCGTAACCACGACATGGGCCGTGCCGCCGAGGCGGCGCGTTTGCAGAAGATTCTGCTTTCGTTCTCCGGCGACAGAAACGACTACCGGGCGGTGCTCGGCCTTTATGTCGGCGAACGTTTTTCACGCAGGCCCGGTGCGCACATAATCGCCGACTCCGTGTCCGCTCTGGCGGCAGAGCCGGGCAAAACGGCCTTTATCCCCTATATGAAAGAGGATCTGGCCGATGAGCATGCGCGTTCGGGAAACCGCGCGGCCGCGGCCGGGGTATATCGCGAAATTCTGAGAAATCATGCCGGCTATGGCAGGGCGTTTTACGTTCATTATAAACTCGCCGCACTCGAATCCGTGCGGCTTGCCGATGAGATTCATCCCTCGTTTATCGCGGTGCTCGATTCGAGCTTCATCTATCTTCGGAACGATGCGATGATCCGCATCCTCGATCTCTTTGAGAAGGAGGCGGACGCGGGAACGCGCCTCATCGCCGCAAGGAACATGATGGTCAGGTACCGGGACCACAGGTTTCTCCCGGGACTGCTTTTATACGTCATCGGGAAGGCGCAGTACGAGCTTGGCGATACGCCGGCGGCCAAGCGACAGCTTCAGGAGTCGCTTAAAATCGTCAGAAAGAACGATATAGTCTATTACCGGAGCAATGTCCTGCTGGGTGATATCGCCGGCGGGGAACGAAACTTCAAAGAGCGCGAGGCGTTTTATTCCGCGGCGGCGAGCAATTATCTTCTTCTGTGGAAGCAGCGGGATTTTCCCGCCGTTGTGATGAGGCTCATCGATTATTACGAGGACTACGGGGAGCGTGCGGAGCTTTCGGGCGATTATACCGAGGCTGTCGCGCTCTATAAAAAATACGTGTGGCTCCTGACCTATCTGCATTTGAAGAAACGCTTCGAGGACATCTATAACGAGTATGGTGCGCGCGCCCACGTGCT
The DNA here is from genome assembly GCA_041306625.1 of Spirochaetota bacterium. Lineage (GTDB taxonomy): Bacteria > Spirochaetota > UBA4802 > UBA4802 > UBA5368 > MVZN01. The sequence goes on from JBFZEY010000425.1 coordinate 6,290, forward strand.
GTATATTGACGCATTCTCCGACTGGAAGGGAGACGATCTGCAGGCTCTTGAGGGCCTCGAAAAGGAGTATCTGGACCGCCTGCCGATCGCGCGCATGGACTTTGACAAGGCGC
>JBFZEY010000426.1:0-6888 GCA_041306625.1 Spirochaetota bacterium
AATCATGTCGGAAGAACAGGTAAAGAAGGACCCCGAGAAGGAAAAGATGAAGGTCAAATCCATCAAGAAAATGAAGGAGATAATGACCGCGTATTATATAGATGCAAAAACCGCCACCCAGAACGGGAAAAAGGTCGGCTGGATCACCAGCGGCGGGCCGGTCGAGCCGCTTATTGCGATGGACGTCATACCGGTTTACCCCGAAAACCACGGTGCCATGATCGGCGCTTCAAAGATGGGAGTGGACCTCTGCGAGAAGGCCGAGGACATGGGATATTGCCGCGACCTCTGTTCGTACGCGCGATCGGATATCGCGGCATCTCCGGTTAACGGCGGCCCAATCGGCGGGCTTCCCGCCCCGGATTTCCTTGTGTGCTGCAACAACATCTGCGGCACGGTGCTCAAATGGTACGAGGTGCAGGCCCGCTACTACAAGGTGCCGCTTTTCATCTTCGACACGCCGTTCTGCCACACCGAGTTTTCGAGCGAAGCGAGGCAGTACGTCCGCAGCCAGATCGACGAGTATATACAATTCCTCGAAGGGGTGTGCGGCAAAAAGTTCGACATGGACAAAATGAAGGAAGTAGGCAGGCTTTCCCTGCAGGGCCAGCGCCTCTGGCAGGATGTGCTGGACACCGCCATGAACAAACCGGCACCGATGTCGGCATTCGACGCGTTTTTCCACCTCGCGCTCATAGTGACGCTTCGGGGGACGCAGACGGCGGTGGACTACTATACGATGCTTCTGGCGGAAATGAAGGATCGCGCGGCACAGAAAATCGGCGCCGTGCCCAACGAGCGTTACCGGCTGCTGTGGGACAACCTGCCTATATGGTTCAAGACCAAGTGGCTCTCGGACAAGTTCGCCTCGTACGGCGCATGCCTTGTCGCCGATACCTACACCTCCGCATGGTGCGGAGCACTCGATTACCTCGATGAAAATGATTTCCTGGGCTCCATGGTCGAGGGCTACACGCGCATCTATCTCAACATCGGCGTGGACGAGATGCTCAAGATCATTAAAAAGATGATCAAAAAATACGACGTTGACGGGTTTGTGATGCATTCAAACCGCAGCTGCAAGCCGTACTCCCTGGGGCAGTACGACATCATGAAAACCCTTCAGCGCGAGATGGGCCTCCCCAGTCTCATGATCGAGGCCGACATGGTCGACGAACGCGCCTGGAGCGAAAGCCAGATCGAAACGCGCATCGACGCGTTCATGGAGATCATCAAACAGAAAAAGGGATGAACAGACGTGGGACGCGACCGTCAGGCCGCGCCATAACTTACTGATGGAGGAGTGGTCACCATGTACGAGAAGAAGCCGTGGCTCAAGTTCTATGGCAATGTGCCCGAATCGATCGATTATCCCAGGGTAACCATGTATCAGGCCCTGATGGACACCGCGGGCAAATATCCCGACACGATCGCCTACGATTTCCTGGGGTACACGTCGACCTACCGGCGCTTCGCCGAGGAAATCAACACGTGCGCGGACGCGCTGGCGGCAATGGGCCTGAAGAAGGGAGATCGCGTAACGATCTCGATGCCCACGAGTCCCCAGGGAGTCATCTGCTTCTACGCGGTGAACAAGCTCGGGGCCGTTGCGAGCATGATACATCCCCTCTCGCCGCCGAAGGAGATTGAATTCTACCTCAACATCAGCAAGAGCGTCATGGCGCTCACGATCGATGCGTTCTACAACAGCTTCAACCAGATCATGCACAGGACCGCCTGTAAGAAACTCATCCTCGCACGCATTCCCGACTACCTCGGACTGGTGAAGAAGGTCGGTTTCAACCTCACCAAGGGGCGCAAGATTCCGAAGGTGCCGAAAGACGATCGGGTTATATGGTGGAACGATATGATGAGCGGTTCGAACCCGGCGGTAAAACCGGCCGAAATGGGCCCGGACGAGATGGCGGTAATCCTTTACAGCGGCGGGACGACCGGGGTTCCCAAGGGAATCATGCTCTCCAACTATAACTTCATCAGCGAAGGCATGATGGTCGCGCACTGGGGCGGGCTGGACCGCTCGAGCTCGATCCTCGCGATTATGCCGATCTTCCACGGTTTCGGCCTGGGCGTCTGCGTGAACGCGGCGTTTATGGGCGGCGGCAAGAGCATACTCGTACCCACCTTCACCCCCGAAGAGGTCGCGAATCTGATCAAATCCAAGCGTCCCTCATTCGTGGTTGGCGTGCCGACGCTCTTCATGGCACTTTCCAAAAACGAGAAATTCAGAAACACCGATCTGTCATGTCTCAAGGGTTGTTTCAGCGGCGCGGACACGCTGCCCCGGGTCGTGAAAGAAGAATTCGAAGCGATCGTCAGCCAGCGGGGTGGCAACGTGAAGCTCCTGGAGGGCTACGGCCTCACCGAGGCGGTGACGGCGATCGGGGCCATGCCCATGAACGAGTATCGCGAGGGAAGCATCGGAGTGCCCTTTCCGGACATGGATGCCAAGATCGTCAAGATGGGGACCGACGAGGAGTGTGCCCCCGGCGAGGAAGGCGAGATCTGTCTGTACGGACCGGCGGTGATGCTGGGCTATCTTGACCAGCCCGAGGAAACGGAGCGCGTCTTAAAGAGGCATTCCGACGGACGGGTATGGCTGCACACCGGCGACATGGCGAACATGGACCAGGACGGCTTCATGTATTTCAAACAGCGCATCAAGCGCATGATAAAGTCCTCGGGGGTCAACGTCTATCCGGGGCAGGTGGAGGACGTTTTACGGCAGCACCCGGCCGTGGATATGGCATGCGTTATCGGTGTTCCGGACAAGGCGCAGATTTCGCGCGTTAAAGCTTTTGTCGTGCTGAAGGACAAGTCAAAAGCCTCGACTGATCTCGCGAACGAACTCATCAACCATTGCGCGGAGCACCTGCTCAAGTGGAGCTGTCCGCGCGAAGTCGAGTTCCGTGACGATTTGCCCAAGACACTGGTGGGAAAGGTCGCGTTCAATGCGCTGGAAGAGGAAGAAAAGGCGAAGCTCCGCGCGGCGGGGCAGTATGCCGGGGATTGATCCGGTTTTCAGGGGGCCGAGTCAAAACAGGCTCGGCCCTTTGATTATTGTGGGGGCCTTCGGGCTCCGAGTTGTCCTTCGTTTAAATCCACAATCAAAAGAGTGATATCGTCCTCGAAATCCCCGGCGGGTTTGCGCCAGGCGGTCAGCCGGGCGCCGAGCCGTTTCGCGAATTCGCCCGCAGGCAGGTTGCGCCACTCTTTGATGCACGAGGCAAAGCGCTTCTCCCCGAAAAGTTCCCCCCGTGCGTTACGGCATTCGATGATTCCATCGGTGTGAATTACCAGCCTGTCACCGGGACGCAGTGACAGTGTATTCTGCTCGCACCGAATGTCGTTCGTCCATCCCATGGCCCGTCCTGCGGCGTCTGCCACAATGGGATCGGACGCATCGTACGGCATGATCAGAAACGGCGGATGGCCCGCGTTCGCGTAAACGATGTTTCCTGCAGCGAGATTTATACATGAATATGAGGCGGTAATAAACTGGCTTACATTTCTTTCGACCAGCATGTCGTTCATCGCCTGCAGCAGCAGGGCCGGGGAGTCGGCCCTGTCCCTGACGAGCGAAAAGACGATCTTTACCGTCGAGGCGATCATGGCGGCGGGAACGCCGTGTCCGACGATATCCGCCGAGAGTATGCCTATTCGCTGTTCATCGAGTATATGCCAGTCGTAATAGTCGCCGCTGATTCCCTCCGGAGGGAGGGTGAAAATATGCATGTTCATGCCCTTCATGAATGGCGGCGATGCGGGCAGGATCGATTTCTGGATGCGACGCGCAATCTCGAGCTCCTGGCGAATGTCGGCGAGCTTGACCGCGTCGGCGAAAGCGCCGGAGGAACGTCGCGAGAGAATAAATGACTGCAAGAGCACAAAGATGAAAAGACCCGAGGGCAGAAGATACCCGGTCCGAATGATCAGGTTGGTGTCGAGGATGTCGTTTACCGCGGTGCCCATAAGGATTATCAGACCGATCAGCACGAGTATGGCGTCAGTGCGCTTTCGAACGGCCGCCCGGCATACGGTGAATATGAGATGAGCAAAGGCCAGAAGGCTCACGATATGAAAAGGCGCCAGGAGATGGCTGTAAACACGCAACGGCAGGAGCAGTACCGGAAGGGAGAAGAAAAGACCTGTAATGAGATAAAGTTGTCGTGCGATGTTGGGCATTTCGGCAGGGAAAAGGGAACGGATGAACATGGCAAACACCGGGAGTCCCACGTAAATGGTGAGAAATTCGACCTTCATCTCCAGTTCCCAGTCGATTCCGGGGAAAAACCGGATGAGGATGAACTCGCCCGTAAGGGTGAGCCTGAGCGCGATGATGAAGCAAAAGGCACCAAAATAGAACGCCGAGCGTTCGTTGCGCCGGAGAAGGAACAGACCCAGGTGGTAGAGACCCATCACAAGGAGCCCGCCCAGTAGAATATATTCATATAGAAGCCGGTTGTCCCGCAGCTTCGTAATCTCCGATTCGGTTCCCAGGTAAATCGAGTTCCACGGGCCTCCCTTGTCGGAGCTGAAGTTGGCGATGTGCAGTACCAGCTCAAGCGTAGTGCCGGTCATTGCGAATGATGCGGTGGTCGGGTTGTAGCCGGGTTTAGCGTAATCCGGATGTGCCGATACAATGCCGTTGGACGCAAGTGGCCGACCCTTTGCGAATATTCGGTACGAAGTGGCCATGACCGGCATTTTCAGGGTGCGTATACCCGTGGCGGCGTTGGTCAGGATGATTAGGCGGAATGTAGCGTACCCGTCTCCGTGAATAATCCTATTGCCGGTACGGCGATTGTTCCAGACACCGGGAACGGTTAAATATTCCGCACCGTGTGTCGGCATGCCATAGCGGAATGATTCCGGCCCCAGGATCTTTTCCCAGTGGAATTCCCATTCACCATCCAGTTTGACCGGTTTCATGCGTTCGAAATCCCACGGACGCAGATCCATCACACCGTTTACCGCGCGCGGAGGGATCGTCGTTTCATAGCAGGAGGACGTACCGGCGACGGAAACGATAGCCGCTATCATGAATATCGCCGAGAGGCTTTTCCTGAATGGTCTGCGATTGTAGTGCATCGGGGAGTTCCTTGACACTTATACTGCGGCAGGCAGTCAAATTTGTAAACAATGAAAATGACCCACCCGGGTGTCATATCCTTCTTGACAGAGGGGTATGCCCGAACTATGCTTCGGGGACTCTCTACCCTCGAGGTGTTGCATGCTGCTAGGCATTGACGTGGGAGGCACCCATACCGATGTTGTCGTTGTAGACGGCAAAGGCGTACGGGCCGCCGCCAAGGTAGTCACAAATCATGAGAACCTTTTCGAATCGGTGAACGACGGAATCGCAGCGATGCTTCGCGAGGTCGGTGCGACTGAGATTGGTCGAATAAATCTCAGCACGACGCTTTCAACGAACGCGATCGTGGAGGGTACGACCGAAAAAGTCGGTATGGTCGTAAGCGCCGGGCCGGGCATAGATCCGAACCTTTACAAAATCGGCGACCACTATCATCGGGTCGAGGGCGCGCTTGACCACCGGGGAACGGAAATTCTGCCGCTCGACACGAGGCAACTCGAAAAGGCGATCGGAGCGTGCAAAAAAGCCGGAATAAGGTCGTACGCCGCGGTCTCGAAGTTCTCGCCGCGCAACCCCGCCCACGAAAACGCCGTACGGGACGCGCTCGCTGCCGTTTCGGATTTTGTCACCCTTGGCCATACACTGTCGGGTCATCTCAATTTTCCGCGACGCGTGGCGACCGCATATTACAATTCGGCGGTGTGGCGCCTCTACAACCGGTTCGCCGACGCGGTGGAAAAGTCGCTTGTCGAATACGGAATACGGGCATCGGTTAATATATTAAAGGCGGACGGCGGCACCATGCCGCTGGCCGTGTCGCGCACGCTGCCGGTCGAGACCATACTGTCGGGGCCGGCGGCAAGCGTGATGGGAATACTCGCGCTCTGCGATATCGCCACCGATTCGGTTGTCCTCGATATCGGCGGTACGACGACCGATATCGCCGTTTTTGCCTCGGGTGCCCCGCTTATCGAGCCCGACGGGATTTCGCTTAACGGTAGGCCGACGCTGGTGCGGGCGCTCAGAACGCGCTCGATAGGGATAGGCGGCGATTCCCTTCTCAGGGTGAACAACGGCGCGGTAGATGTGGGTCCCGAACGCCTGGGCCCGGCCGTGGCCGACGGCGGCGTCCTTGCGACCCTGATAGACGCTTTCAACTGCGGAAAGAGTGTCACCCACGGGAACGTGGAGGCCTCGAAAAAAGCTATAGCCGAGCTCGCAAAGAAATCGGGCATGCAGGCGGACGCCCTTGCCGAAGCGGCCGTCGCGCGCGCTATCTCCTCTATCAAGTCGGCGGTCGACGCGCTTGTAGATGAAATTAATGAAATGCCCGTCTATACCATACACGAAATGCTCGAGGGGCGAAGAATTACTCCCGCCCGGGTGTATGCGGTGGGAGGTCCGGCCGAGGCTTTCAGGCAGGGACTGGCCGCGGCCTTTTTGTTAGAGGTGACGGTGCCGCGCGATTATTCGGTTGCAAACGCAATCGGCGCCGCGCTCGCGCGCACTACCATGAGCATCGAGCTTATGGCCGACACCGAAAAGGGAATGCTCATTATCCCCGAGATCAGCGTATCGCGCGACATTCCGGGCTCGTATTCACTGGAGGAAGCGGGAGAGGACGCGCGGCGATACCTTATCGGGCATCTGGGTAAGACCGCCCCGGGCGAGAAAGTGCAGGCGGAGGTGGTCGACGCGGCCTCCTTTAACATGGTGAAGGGGTATTTCACGACCGGGAAAAATATCAGGGTGCGGTGTCAGGTGAAGCCGGGCAT
>JBFZEY010000427.1:0-3048 GCA_041306625.1 Spirochaetota bacterium
CTGCCCGCGCCGCGCATATTATTTCTGCACCGCCCTGAATAGATTCATGTTAGACGCAAAAACCGCCGGAATGAACGCCGAAACCGACGACAGAAGCGCCGACAGCCCCACCGCCAGGGGCAGCAGCCCCCCGGAATCCCTGCTCAGGGTAAGCCCCTTTAGCACCGGGACCCAGTGCGGCATATTGTGCTTCAAATAACCGATTCCCATCACGCCAATATAATAGCCGATGAGGCCAAAAAGCGCCCCGATCAAAGCGGCCTCGAAGACGAACGTCAGGATGATACGGACCTTCGATACGCCGATCACCCGCTGGAGCGAAAAGGTATAACTGCGGTTGTAGACAATGGTAAGGTACGAATTAAAGATCGCGATCACCGTCAGGAACAGGAAAATGCCCATTATAACCAGCGAGGAACCGTCTATGACGGCAAGCGCCTTGTTGGTTTTGGCCGCAATCTCCTGCTGTGATTCGACCTTGAGTCCCAGTGACTGGATATTTTTACTGATAACCGGAAGGTCTTTCACGTCTTTAACCGTAACCACAAGCTGTGCGTATGAAAATCCCGGCCTGATGGCGCTGGGGTCCCCCGCATGTGCTGCGGCGAACTTCGTAATGAAGTCGGAGGGTACCACCAGTCCCGTTAGCGGCAATTCAGCGCTGAATCCGAAGACACGGGCCGGTTGATCGTACTTCTTGCGTTCGGGCGCGCCACGCGCGGCCGTTTCGATCACCAGCTCCATCGGAAAGCCCCAGAGCGCCTTTTCCCCGAGCTGGGGGAGCCCGCGCGCCGCCGCCAGGTTGTTAAAGACATCAAGAACGAATTTCGGCACGATGACCGGGATCTCGTCGCCCGGCACGAACTGGCGCCATCGCTTTTCCGATTTCCGTAGAAAGGCCGGACTGATGCCGTATACCGGCATGTACTCCCTCACAGACCGGCCGAACATCTCGAGCTTGACCTTCGCCGGGTACTCCATCCGTATAATGGAATTGATCTCGCCGACGCCATTGATAGCGCGTATCCGCCGCACTCTGTCCGGAGCGATCTTTTCGGTCCGTCCCCCTATGCTGACCAGAGCCCCCGCACCCGACGCCGGCGGAGAAACCACGATCTCGTTGATATCAAGGGTGCCGAACAGCGTCCCGCCGATATACTCCTTGATCGACTGCCGTAGCGAAAGATAGAGCACGAGGAAGGCGATGAGGAAAATAATGCCAAAGCTCGACAGAAGGCTCCGCAGTATGTTCCTTACGACCTCCCTTAGCGAAAAATAGAGGTTACGCCCGATGTATAATAAAAAAGCTTTCATTTTCCTGTTATTGTCTTGCGAGGCGCTCAGATTAACCGCGTCGCCGACGCTGTCAAGAAGATTAACCCGTCTGCCATGCCGATGAGAATAGACCGATACGTACTATTTGTCAACATCGGATTCCGATAAAATGGCAATCGGGGGTGCTGCCTTTTACGGGCAAGGTGATACCCGTAATCCCGTTCAGGCGATGTTTATCACGGCCGTTCGCACGGCGCCCGGGAAGCATCAATACGGGGCAGTGGCCTGCAGCCACTGTTCTACCGCCTGGGACTGTCAATTCCCCCCGGTGGCCCCCCCCCGCATGTCGGATCCGCCAGTAATTTCACTTGAAATCTTCCGACAGCGGGTATAGCTTCCACATCATATTGCAATCGAGGTACCCTCTATGAAAAGACGCATGCGCTTCCTTCTCGCGCTCCTTCTGGCCGTGTCCTGTGTCACGCTCGGAGGCGGCACGTTAAAAGACCTGCCCGCCGACCGTGAATATCCGATCGTAATACGGCATATTGTCGATCCGCGCCTGCCCGCTCTTTCGGAATCAGAGTTCCAGGACATGCTCGACCGGTGCAAAGGATACATACACGAGTACCTGGGCTACCGGGTGAGCTTTTTCATCCAGGGCAATCAAAGCATGCAGGCGTTCAGAGAGGAGGTAAAAAAGCTCGACGAGCTCCCGATGATGCACGAGCTGAAAAAAAGCTTGCTGGATATCAACAGCGAAAGCGACCGCGAGCGCCTGTCGAAGTACATCGATGAACTCGTCAGCTCGGCCCCTGAGACGACCCTCCGGCGGCACGTCCCCGGATTTGAGCGATACAAAGACCGAAAGGAGATCTCGTCGCACCTCTACCGGCAGTACGTCGAAAAACTCAGGAAAATCCAGAGCATCAAAACATCGGACGGAACCCGTCTGGCGGATGCGCCGTACGATGTTACTCTCACCTATCCGTTCTGGGATATGGCGTTGCGCCATCTCAAGGGTGCCCACTTCATCTTTACGAACACCATCATGGCCGACATGGAGGTCGATATCCCGATTTACGTGGCGCTTCGCTACGGCATAACCACGGGACTTGTCGAGCACAACATCCACAACTCCTACCGGGCGGCCGGCGTCATTTTCACCTATCCGTTTCTTTCGCGTGACGGATTTTTCGTCTCCGAACGCGGAATGGAGACACCCGCGGAACTTGCCACCGACGTCATAGCGCTGTACGCCACGCACGAGTTCGGGCACTTTCTGAACCACTTTCGAGACTATTACGACCATGAAAACTGCATCATGGTCCCGGCGCACGACCTCGATTATTACCGATGGTACAGGGATAAAAAAGAGAAGAAGTGCGCGCTGAAGCACGAGAAGCTCAAGATGTTTTAATCACCGCCTTCTTCCTTGAATGGGCCTTCACTCCGGCAATGAACGCGGCACATCGGCTGATTTCGGTGAAGACCGGAATACCCGCCTCCTCCGCAACGGCACGGTAGTGCTCATTCGCTTCCATGTGCCCGATCTGCCACAGGACAACCGGCTTCCGGTATGCCTTCTGCATCCGGCCGGCTTCGACCAGGTAGTCGGGGCTCGACAGGTTCCACGCGATCGATTCGATGATGACAGAAACGACAATCGGGTCTTTCATGACCGCCTCGAGGGTCCTTGAGTACACTGGCTCGAGGCCGTTCAGATCAACTTCGGGCCATACGTCCACCGGGTGGGAGGGTTTCATCCAGGGG
>JBFZEY010000428.1:0-4803 GCA_041306625.1 Spirochaetota bacterium
TCCTCTATCTCGTTCATGCTTGCGGCAAAACGTATCGCGAGTACGCCCTTTGCGGCAGGAACGGCGTCGCTGTATTTGGCCGTCGTGAGGGCGATCCCGTACGCGGCCGAGCGGGGACTGCCGTACGCCCCCGCGGCGTTGAAATAGTCGAGGAGCAGCGTCGATCCGCGCGGGCCGGAAAAATCGACGGGAACGAGAGCACCGGCGGAAAAGCTTCGTCCTGGTATGATCCCGGCGAAAATCATGATGTCGCGCGGAAGTCTGAGGTCGGCGGCGATGTATAATCGATCGCGGTTAAAGCGCTGGCCGTAGCGCCGTGCGGCATCGACGGATATCGACACCCTGTCACCGTACGGCCGCACCGATACCGAATACACCTCGCTCCCCGGAGTGGTATCCTCTCCGACGCGCGGCTCGTTCATATCGCGAAGCGCATAGCCGAACGATACGAAGCGCACCGGTCGAAGCACCGCACCCGCGGTAAACGAGCGATACCGGTCGTAACCCTCGCTTGCCCCCGCGCTGAACGAATACGCCCCTCCCAGACCAAAAACGTTGCCGAAAAACAAACCCTTGGCTACCGTGGCGATATTCATGTGCGCACCTGAAAAGTCGCGTACCGCCGGATCGTACAGGTCGCCGACTCGCAGGTACGACAGCGTAAATCCGGCGAACGCAAGGGCCGCCAGGTGATCGGAAGTGCCGCGGTCTTCATAGCGAAGGAGCCGGTAGCTCAGGAAGGGCACGGCGCTGTCGCCCGCGAGCGCAGGATTTACGAACTGTGCGCCGGCGAGGTTCGCGTTGCTCACCGGCCCGCTCCTGCGGAGAACCGAGAACGGATCGGCCTGGGGCGAGGCTTCGGCCGAAAGCGCGCATGCGAGCAGTACGGCACAGGCCGCACTCCTACAGGATTTTAATGCCGATAACCGTAATGTCGTCATGGATCGCCTCGCCGAAACTTTCGGCCTTTGCACGGATTATGCGTATCTTTTCCTCGATTTCCGCGTCGCGCGCGCGCGACACCACCTCGAGCAGCCTGCTCTCGCAGAACTGCTCCCCCGACTTTTCGTCATAAAGCTCCACAAGGCCGTCCGTATAAAGGATGAGCTCGTCGCCACGGCCGAGAACGAAACGCGAGGCGGAATAATTTGCCTCCGGATCGGCCCCCAGTATCTTGGACCTCCCCTCAAGCGTGGACAGCTCCTTCCGGCCCGAGCGTATGAGCACCGGCGCGCAATGGCCCGCGTTGATATACACCAGTTCCCGGGTGGACTTGTCGTAAACCCCGACGAAGAGCGTGATCAGATCGACGCCGTTGTAGCGGCGGGTGAGGAAATGGTTTACCTCCTCCACGGCCTTCTCGATGGTCTTCTTCTCCATCAGCATGGCGTTGATGATGCTGCTCGTCATAGAGAGTATCATGGCCGCCGAAAGCCCGTGACCCGAAACGTCCGCAATGACCAGTGCGGTCCTGTTTCTGTCGACGGTGATAAAATCATAGTAATCCCCGGTGACCTTTATATAGGGCCGGTTGTAGTAATGGATGGCTAGCCCTCGCTTTTCCGGAGCCCGTTCGGGGAAAAGCCGCTGCTGGATGGACGAGGCTATGTCCAGCTCGCGCTCGAAGCTCCTCTGCATGATGTAGTCGTTGAACAACCGGTCGTTCTCTATGAGCTGGTAGAGCTGCATGGAAACCGTCTGGAGATAGGCGACCTCCTCGTCGGTAAAAAAGACATCTCCCGCCTTATCCCCGACCATTAAAGCACCCCTGAGCGTCCCGTCCCGGATCAGCGGCACGGCGATGAGAACGTCCCGTTCAGTCATGAACCGGTAGACGCTTTCCTCGACGGAATCGTTGCGGATGAGCGTATAGCAGAGCATCGTCGCCGGGCTCTCGGAGAAAAAGAGAAAGAGCGCAGACTCCCGCGACAGCGGCTCGGCGTAGCGCACAAGCTCGGCCTGGAGCCCTCCGGGGCGGTCCTCGAAGAGGATCAGGCGCGGCGGCGGCGTCCCCGCGACGGCGACCACCTCGGCGAATATCTTCCCGAGCTTTGCGGGCAATTCCGCGGGAGATGAGACAAGCTCCGCGATCGTCTGCAGGGATTCGGCATAGCGGTCGCGTCCGGTGCCGAGCGCATCGCGCAACCAGTCGCTGGCACTGAATTTCGCTTTCAGCAGAAGGATCATGCCAGCGGCGAAGAGTGCGGCGTCGATCAGCATCTCGGTGGAAAAAGCCGATATCGTGAGGATATAATACAGGCCCATCCCTCCGGCCGCAGCGATCGCGGCGTTGAGGATTATCGCCACGGCGCCTTTTCCGATATAGGGCGCCACGTTGAAGAAATTGTTTTCCAGAAGCCTGTTCCCCACGCAGAGGGGGACGATAAGCATCAGGCCCGGGCCAAGCGCCGGCGGGACCTGCATGCCCGCGAAAAGGCGAAGCGCGAAAAACAGAACCGGAGCGAGAAAGCCGAACGCCATGCATGCCATTATGGTGACGTTACGACGTAAAAGGTAACTGTTTCCGGCCCCCATGGTGGAAACTGCAAGGCTCCCTATGGCGAAGAGCGAGCACAGAATGAGGTATATCGCAAGGAGTTTAAGCGCGAAGGCACCGCCCGGCCCCGATGGAAATGCGATCGAGGCGAGAAATATCCCGGCCCCCGGTACAAGTGAAACGGCAGCGGCGGCGGGGCTTGTCTTTTTATTGGTGAGGTTAAAGCCGATAACGACCCCCGCGTATCCCAGCAGTATTCCCGTAAGTACGTGCGCCGGAACAAACGCCGCACGTGAAAAAAGGTCGACAAGGGAAAAGCAATACAGGCAGAGCGCGAAACCGAACCAGACAAAAAGGCGGGCGAGCCGCCGGTAGGGGTGTATGACCCGGATGATAAAAGCCCAGACGAACTGGATATCCGCACAGGCGATAAGGAAGAGGAAGAACCACAGCGATTCCGCGCCGCGGCCGAGCCCGGGGAAGGCCGCTCCCGCCGGACCCGCAAAAGACCTGCCGTGGAGCACGAACTCACGCGCCTCCATGAAAAAGAACACGTTGAGAAGGGCAAGCCCCGCAAGAAGGGCGGCGTTTACCAGGTACCGCGTCATGAACGTTCCTCCATGCGCACCATGACGAGCAGTCTGTCACTAGAGCCCTGGCCCGTGCTTTCCGCTAGCGAGCGGATCATCGCCGATCGAAGCCTCGAAAGCGGTGCGCCGTGGTTCCTTTCCAGGACATCCGCGAAGGCGGGCAGGTTTTCAACGAGCGCCCGGTAATAGGAATCACAGCACAGAATCATGATGTCTCCGGGCTGCATGCGCAGGGACTGCGTCGCGCCCCGGCCTTCCCTGCGGTGAGGATGAAGCCCTCCGCCGCGACGGTAAACAAGCGGCGCGGGATAGCCATAACTGGAGAAAACAAACTCCCCGCTCTGCTTAAGCGAACCGTGCATGATGACGAGGTCCTGCGCATGAAGGTGCTTGGCCCGTATTATGCGCTTCATCCGGGCAAGGACCCCCGATGGCGAAAGCCCGAGGCGCGCGAAGCTCTGCAGCACCGACTGCACCCCGGGCATGAGGATGGATGTCCCGGCGATGCCGCTTTTTATTCTGTACGCGGAGATTCGTATATCGTCCTCGCCGGCATCGTTTTCGAACACGTCATAAAACTCACGGATCATGAGTGATGCCGTTTCGTGGTATACCCGCAGCTCGAACCTGCCTATAATCGCGCCTGTCGGCGGAAGGAACTTTTTCTGCACCCTCGCGGCGAGCTCGTACTCCTTTTCAAGCTCCTTCTTTTTAACGATCTCATTGAAGAAAAAGCGGTTGACCGAAAGTATGGCGATCTTCGACGCGAATATCCTGAGCAGCCTTATTTCCCCGGGGGAGAACCTGCGACGCTGTCCCCCGGTGACGATGAGGCCGAGAAACATTTCATGGTAATAGATGGGCACGACCACCTCGCCGCCGAGGCGGTCAAGCTCGGCGATGATGGAATTTTCGAAATGGATGGAGGGACTCAGCTTGCTTCGCACGATGATGTCCTCCGGGCCGTTTATCACCCTGAAGAGCATGTTGTCTTTTGATATCCTGGCGTTGCGGATTATTTTCCGTCGCCTGTTCTTCTGGTAAAAGATGTTGAACTCGTCCCTGTCGTGATAGTAGAATATCAGCATCCCCGTTCCGACGCTGATCAGGTCGAGTATCTGGTCGAAGGTCGTGCGAAGGACCTCGTCGAACGACTCTATATTAAGGATGGAATCCACCGTCTGGACGTAAAGGTCGTTGTAGCGCATGGGACTGATGTATGAATCTATGATGGTGTGCAGGTAGTTGACGACGGGCAGAAGCGAGACAATCACGGCGAAAAAGAAAACCACGGAAAAAGCGCCATCCAGCCCGAGCGCGAAAAGCCCCCCGGCGAACGCGAGGAGCAGTGCCACAAAAAGGAGGTTTACCCCGTAAGTCAGCGTGATGTTCTTGATCCTGTTTCTCATGCCTTAAGGAGCGAGTCGATATCGCGCACAACGGTTTCTACTATGGACGGTGCAGGCATATGTCCGTCGAGTATAAAAAAACGTCCGTCGACGATGGACAGATACGCCGCCCTGACCAACGCCTGAAAATCCTCCCTCTCGAACGCGTCCCTGCCGGTCGACGCACCACTCCGGGCCCTCACCCTGCGCAGCGCCTCCGCGGGCTCAAGGTCCACCAGGTAGACGCGGTCCGGTTCGGGAAAACCCCTGCGCCTGTTTTCATCGATCACACGGCTCGCCATAAGCCCCAGCGCGCCCTGGTAGGCGG
>JBFZEY010000429.1:0-3279 GCA_041306625.1 Spirochaetota bacterium
ACGTTTGCGGCTGCAACCGCATCCACTGTTCCGGGGAAATCCCAATTCCGGCTGGACAGATTCAACGGCATGGTATCATCTGGCCCGTGCATTAATCACGCTCCGGGGAACACGATCATGCCTGCCGACAAGCCGTATATCGAACACCGCTTTCTGGGGGTGCGTTCCTTCGTCGACTACCTCTCCGAGGCGGGGGTCTCGTATACGCTCTTCGACGATCCAGCGATTGAGATCCTGTTCGCTCAAAAGAGCGAACTCCTCAACCGCGGGCGTGACTCGGTCCTGATTGGCGCGTGCACCGACGAAGGCCTGGGGGTTTATTTCGCCCAGTTCGGCATAAGGATCACGGAGAGCTTCATTTCGCATGTCGTCTTCGTATTCGATCATCATCCGCGTCCGGACGAGCTCGCTGAAACCGCCGACGACATGGAACCGCTTGTCCTGCGCCATCTTGACGGCGTGGATATCGGCGAGATTCTACGGCGCGGAAGCCATTGAGTGACATGGCATCGCACGTGGCCTCGCCGAAACATCTTGACATTCCCGGTTGAATATTGAATATAGCCAAGGCGCTTGCGAAGCGCGATCGCATTCCCCGGCAGCGTTTGCAATGATTCCGGCATCGGCGGCCTGTCTCGACTACATCATATTCTTCTCGGCGGGGCTCGCGCTGCTGTTCTCGCTCGTTCACCTGCTCGTGCGAAAACGGCGCACGGAAAACCTAAACCTCTCCGCCCTGCTCTTCACCGTGGGGCTGCTCCTCTTCCAGGTCGGATTCATGCTTGACGGCACAGCACTCGAAAATCCATGGCTTATGTCCTTTCACTGCTCGCTCCTGTCTCTCGCGGGACCGCTCTCTTACCACGCGTATGCCCTGGTTGTGCGCCCTGACGCAACGGCTCACAGCGTCCACCCGGTTACGTTTCTTCCGGTACTCGCGGCACTGCCCGCGGACTTGCTCTTTCTGTTGTCCACATCCGAAGCGAAAAGCCTGCTCATCGCCGGTGTCGCCTCGGGAAACGGGCTCCGGGGTACCGCCTGGGTATGCATCGTACCCATAGCCGCCGGCATTCTATACGCGGGCCTGCTGGGACCCCTCGCCTTCGGCTTTATCCGTGGTATGCTTTACAGGCGGCCCTCTCCCCTGCTCCTGGTCAACACTCTCTACGTAGTCCTCACTCTCGCGGCGGCATCCGCGGTGACCTCCGGCTTCGCGCTGGGCTCTCCCGCAGCCGCCCGCGCCGGTGCGGCCGGCATAGGAGTGCTTTTCGTCTGTTCATACATTGTCGGGATACGGCATCCACGCCTCATACAGCTCCTCATCGTCGAGGCCGGAAAAAGCCGGCCGTGCCGCGGCCCCTCCATGCCTGATGATGTCGATGGTATCCTGCGCCGGCTTAAAGAGCTGATGGATGAGCGGAAGCTCCATCGTGACGATTCACTTTCCCTCGGATCCCTGGCGGCCATGCTCGCAATTAGCCCGCACGCCCTGTCGTGGGTGCTCAACAACACCCTGGGCACCAACTTCAATTCCTTCATCAACCGCTACCGCGTTGAAGAGGCAAAGCGGCTCCTCGACGAGAGCGATACGATGAACGTGCTCGAAATCGCCTTCAGCGTCGGCTTTAACTCGAAGTCCGCCTTCAACGAGGCCTTCCGCCAGTTCACCGGGACCAGCCCCCGGGAGTTCCGCAAAAACTCCCGCCGCTTCGTATAATATTTTTAAACGGAATTATAAATCCGGTCGATTGCTTCCGGTCATATACTATAGCATGCGGACGCCGCGACACTGGCGCGGAAACACGTTCAGGAGGTATAACTAAAATGAAGTCGCTTATAAACAGAAACATCATCATTACCGGCGCGGGGAGCGGTATTGGAAGGCTTATGGCCCTGCGATTCGCCGCCGAATCCTCGAACCTGGCGCTGGTAGACATAAACGCGGCGGCGCTGAAAGCTCTGAAGGATGAGATCGGGAAGAAGGGCGTGAAAATATCGGTGAATACTTACACGTGTGATATCTCTGACAGGACCGCGGTATCCCGGACGGTCGCCGGTATCATGCGCGATTTTACGCAGGTCGACGTGCTGATCAATAACGCCGGTGTGGTTATCGGGAAAGCCTTCCTGGATTTATCGCTCGAGGAGTTTCACCGGACCATGGATGTCAACTTCTGGGGCCACCTGTATTTCACGAAGGCGGTCCTTCCCGGCATGACCGCGCGCAACAGCGGCAACATTGTCAACGTGGCGTCATCGAGCGGGCTTCTGGGAATGCCGCTTCTCTCGGATTACGCCGCGAGCAAGTTTGCCGAGGTCGGATTCTCCGAGGCGCTCAGGCGTGAATTGAAAAAATTCGGGCACGGCGGCGTGAAGATCACCTGCGTATGCCCGTACATCATCGACACCGGGATGTTCCGGGGATTCAAGCCGATGCTCCTGAGCCCCTTCGTGAAGCCCGCTCGGGCAGCCGCGCGCATCGTACGCGCCGTAAAAAAGGACCACCCCTACGTTATGCTTCCGGCGCACAGCATCCGGGGGATGATGTTCCTGAAGCTGCTGCCCACCGCCCTTTTTGACTGGATGCTTAAAATTTCGGGCGGCGACAGCGCGATGGACGAATTTACCGGTCGTCCATGAGTGCGCAAGACTTCGGTTATTATAATAACTTTAATTAAACACAAGGAAAAACCAGACAATGAAAACGATTAAAATCATATCGTACCTCATCGGCGCGTCTCTGATCATCACGCTGGCGCTTTCGGCAATTAACATACTGCAGAACGGTCCCGGCTATCAGGGAAGTACACCCTCCGACATCCTCGGTAAAGATCCGGGCCTCGCGACAACTGACGACATCACAAAGCTCTCGAAATCAGAATTTCGCCAGCTCTTCCACGCGCTGGACGCACCGGCGTTCCCCGAACTGAAAGGCGAGTACCGGGCGATGAACCTTCCTGTCGGCATCATGGCCGCGATGGTTGATTTTTACACCGATCATTTTTTCGGGCCCGGCAGGTGGGTCGGCAAGGCCTTTTTTCCTTTCAGCGGCTCCGGGGGATGGGGATACAATCTCTTCGAGCAGACTTCGTCCGACGGCAAACCGTTAATCAACCGCAGCCGGAAGATGAACACGACGGTGGGGCCTTCAGCCTATGACGCAAAGAACGCGTTTCTGATAGATTACGCTGCTCACAACGGCGGCATCATACACACCATGCGCGACGAGCTCCGGCGCGTGAACGACCGGCTCTATATAGGGTATGGCTCGCTGGGCAT
>JBFZEY010000430.1:0-2610 GCA_041306625.1 Spirochaetota bacterium
AAAAGTGAAAGGCAGGAAATAGTTTTACGGCAATACTATTATAAGGCACCATATTTATCGTCATGTGATGCGTTTTAACCGGGACGGGCGTACGGTTTTACCAGCATCATTGGTATACGAAAATACGCCCGGCATGCCGATTCTATTAATGAAGGCGGCCCCCGTTCGCACGGCGGGGCGCGACAACTATCACAGGGGCCGTTATGGCGGCGGAAACCATTCGCCACGGGCCCGATGGAGAACAACCATGCGCTGCATCCTCCTGCTGTCGTTTCTGATTTTTCTCACATCACCGCTGAACTCGGTCGAACCGTCCGAATGCTCAAACGGGGACTGCGAAAACGGCAGCGGCACCATGACCTGGGTGGACGGCGGCGTCTACACGGGCGAATGGAAAAACGGCCTTCGTCACGGCAGGGGGCGCTACCTTCGCCCCGAAGGCGACGCATACGAAGGGGAATGGAGTAATGATCGAATGCACGGCAGCGGCACACTCTCTCGCCCCAACGGAAGCCGCTATAGCGGCGAATGGCTGAACGGACGCCGCCACGGAAAAGGCCGTTTTGCCTTTCCCGACGGCCGTCAATACGACGGTGAATGGAAGAATGACCGCATTGACGGCACAGGGACAATGACCTTCCCCAATGGCGAAACATATTCGGGAGCATGGAAGGATGACCTCATGCACGGCGCCGGTACGTTCATTTTTTCGGACGGCTCAAGCTGCAGGGGCGACTGGGCCTACGGCCGCATGCACGGCGCGGGCGAATATGCATACGCGCGGGGCACGAGATACACCGGCCGGTTCCGCGACAGCAGACGCAGCGGCACGGGGGTGATGACCTGGCCCGACGGCTCCCGGTACGAGGGGCAGTGGACTGACGACCGCATAGAGGGAAAAGGCACACTCCGGCGACGCGACGGCAGCGTGTATACCGGAGAGTTCAAAAACGATAAAATGAACGGCACCGGCGAAATGAGGTTCGCCGATGGCAGGCTGTACCGGGGCCAATTCACCGATGACGCCATTAACGGGACCGGCAGCATGCGATGGCCCGACGGACGGCACTACACCGGCAGCTGGCGTAACGGTGAAATGCACGGGGTCGGAACGATGAAGTTCCGCGATGGAAAGGGATACAGCGGAGAATGGCAAAACGGCGAGATGCACGGAACGGGCACGCTTACGGTCCCGAAGATGAAGCCCGTTACTGGACGATGGGAGAACGGCGAACCGGTGGGAAACTGAAGTGGTGCGCTCCCGGGAGGACTCGAACCTCCGGCACATAGTTTAGGAAACTACTGCTCTATCCGCCTGAGCTACGGGAGCCTGTGGTTACGAAAACATATTCTTGCGACGCGAACTCACCATACGCTGGAAATCGCGGATGTTCTTGACGACGATCCTGTCGTTGAAAAGCTCTATTTTGCCGAGCTGGTTGAGGTGCGAAAGGATCTTCTGTACATCCACGATCTGCATTCCCGCCCAGTTCGCGACCTCCTGCATGGTCACCCTGAGCGTTATCGCCTCCTGGAGATCCAGGTGCGGGTCCTGCTCGGAGAGCATGCACATCACGTCCATCACCTTGATCTGCGGTTCCTCGAGCAGGAGGATCATGAGCCGTCGCTTGGCATCGTAGATCCTTTTCGAGAAAATGATCAAAAGCTTGTAGGCAAGCTGCGGATTTCCCTGAAGGAGTGCGTCGAAGTTCTCCCTGCGAAATCGCAAAAGCTTTACATGATCCATCGCGATCGCCGATGCCGAGCGCGGCTGCTCCTCGAGGATCGCCATCTCGCCAAAGACATCACCAACTTCGAGTATATCAAGCGTTTTTTCGGTGTTGTTGATGATTTTTACGATCTTCACCCGGCCGTTCTGGATGAAATAGAACTCGTTGCCCGGCTCGTACTCACAGAAGATGATATCGTTAGGGGAATACTCGACCCCGAACTTATCAAAAAGCTGGCTGTCAAGAAACATACTCATGGCACCTAACCGTTCTCTATCGCCTTGAGCCGCTTGGCGGCTAATTTATTGATGGAATCCTTGGGCTCCATCGGGATAACCCTGTTGTAATACGCGGCGGCTTTGTCGGCCTTTTTGACGCTCTCGTAAACGACGCCCATGTGAAATAGTGCGTTCTTGACGTTCTCGGAGTTGGGAAATTTTTTGATCATGTTGGAAAATGCGGTAAGCGCCTCGGTAAACTTGCCGAGCTTCAGATAACATCTGCCGATCTCGAAATGGGCCTTCTCGAATATTTTCGCCTCGGAGTCGTTCTTAAGATTGTGCACCTCGAGGATGCGGGAATAAAGAGCGAGGGCCCCGGCGTAATCCTCCTGCGAGAACTTGCTCATGGCCGCGTAGAAGTTTTCGGCCACGCCCTTGCCGCCTTTTCCGTTCATATCGCCCCCGCTGAAAGGATCACCGTCGAAATCGACCGATTTGCCCTCGGAGAAGAAATCGTCCATCTCACTCGCCAGAGGAGAGGATGACGCCGCATCGACGCCGAAATCGTCGAGGGGAGACCGGGACGGGGCCGCGGCGGCCGGCTTTTCGTCATCGATGCTGAAGTCGGTGAAATCAACATTCTCATCGCCGCGCACGGG
>JBFZEY010000431.1:0-5156 GCA_041306625.1 Spirochaetota bacterium
GGGCCGTTCAGCTTGTCCATCATGTAGGTGCCCTCTATTTTCGCGGTCCTGGTTCCGGGGAAGTATTCCTTCCACTTGCCGTTCTTTTTCAGGGGCATCCACTTGCCCGACCAGCGGAAACTCGTATTGTTTTTTACATCGTCCGCGGGCGGTTCCGCCGCCTCCATGGTGCCGGCGCTCTTGCCGTCCTTGATCACGTCGAAGACGGCCTTTGGGATCCCGAGCAGGTCGCCTTCGCCGATAAGTGTGCCATTCTCGTACAACCGGTTTCCGCCGCCGCTTACCATCCCGCCCAGCAGCGCGAGCTCCATGACCTTGCGGCCTGATCCCTCGTAGAAATTCCAGAGCCCGGTCTCCTTGCCTTCCTTGTAGGCGCCCTCTTTCAGCAGCTTCCCCTCACGCGAGAAAAAGCGCCAGGCCCCTTCGGGCTTGTTTTTAATGAATGACGCGTCGGCGGCCATCTGGCCGTTGTCGTGGTAGAAGCGCCACTTGCCGGTCTTTTCATCCGCCGCGTTGGCGCCCTCCATCTTTTTCTTGCCGCTGGGATACCACTCGGTCGCCTGGCCGTCCTTCTGGTTGTTCTTGTACCAGGCGATCTCCTTCGGCTTGCCGTCCTCGTAGTATTCCTGGGAGCGGCCGTTCTTTACGGCGTCATGATACTCCTCCTCCTTCCAGACCTTCCCGGACTTGAAAAAGGAGGTTTTGATTCCTTCCATGCCGCCGATTTTCATGGTGAAACCGGACTCGGTTTTCTCTTTTATGACATAATTAGCCTTCCACAGCAGCTCGCCCGTCTCGTGGTAGCCCTTCCACTCGCCGGTCTTCTGGTCTTCCATGAATTCGCCGTCGGTGCTTTTCTGGCCGTTCTTATAGTAAAAGGTCCACATTCCCTGCTGTTTGTTGGCGAGGTATTCGCCCTCGCCGAGCTTTTCACCCGATGTCTTGTGATACAGGGCCCATTTGCCCTGCTTTTCCTTGCCCATGGCGGGCCCCTGGCCCTTCAGGGACTTGTCTTCCCAGTATTCCTTGATGATTTTGGTACCCGCGGGCGCATCCGCCGCACCCTTGTCTTTCGGGGTGGATTTGCACGAAAGCGCAAAAAAGGCGATCGCGACAACGGCGACGATCTTCTTGTAATTCATGATCACTGCTCCTTGTTTTTCAAGATGGATGGGGCCGTGCGTCAGGACGCCGTATATTTGTGGTGGCGTATATGCCCGCGAAATCCGGTAATCGTAGCCCAAAATCGCATGGCGTGTCAATATTTTAATTCTTAAAAGGCGTGAACCGGCCGAAAATAAAGGAGACGGAACTGTGCCCGCCTTTTCCGGGGGCGATTCCTTATATTTTGCGAGGTGATTCGTATGATGAGGTCATTGTGGACAGCCGCATCCGGGATGGTGAGCCAGCAGTTCAATATCGACACCATCTCCAACAACCTGTCGAACGTCAATACCACCGGCTACAAAAAGAACCGGGCCGAGTTCGAGGACCTCATCTACCAGACGCTGCTGATGGCGGGAACGCCCGCCACCGAGGTAACGGAGGTCCCGACGGGCATCCAGGTGGGCCACGGGGTTAAGACCTCGGCCACGCAGAAGCTCTTCCAGCAGGGGAGCCTGCAGTCCACGGAAAACAAGACCGATCTTGCCCTGGAAGGGGAGGGATTTTTCAAGATACAGCTCTATGACGGCACCTTCGCCTACACGCGCGACGGCTCGTTCAAGATCGATTCGAGCCGGCAGCTGGTGACCTCAAACGGCTACCTCCTCGAGCCTCCGGTGGTGCTTCCCGACAACTTCATCCACGAGACGCTCGCCATCAGCCAGGACGGGCGGATTACGGTCAAGATCATCGGCGAGGACGACCCAATAGAGGTCGGACAGCTCGAGATATACCGCTTCGTAAACCCGGCAGGCCTTGCGAGCATCGGCGGGAACCTCTTCAAGACCACCCCCGCCTCGGGCGAGGAGATTCCCGGACAGCCCGGCATGGGCGGCATGGCGAAGACCCACCAGGGCTTCCTGGAGATGTCGAACGTGAAGGTCGTCGAGGAGATGGTCAACATGATCGTCGCCCAGCGTGCCTACGAGATCAACTCCAAGGCGATCCAGACCTCGGATTCAATGCTCGCCACGGCGATAGGGCTCAAACGGTAGGCGCCGTGCATAAGCTCCTGACCGCGACGGCGGTCGCACTGCTGCTTGTCGCCCCGGCTGCGCCATCCTCCGCGGCCGTAAGCGTGTATCTCATCTCGCGCGCCGAGCTGGGTACCGCGCCGGTACTCGGCGACGTGGCGAGTATCGATGCCGAGCCCGGGCTCAGAAAGGCGCTTCTGGATCTTGCGATTCCGGAGAAGGCACTTGTGGACGGATTCGTCGACCGCCGTGAGGTGGAGGATCTGCTTGCCGTGGCGGCTAGAGAGGGGGTGCTGGTATATGGAAACGCAGTGCGGGTGAACCGTACCGTCAAGGACGAGCCCGCCGCGGCGGAAGAGAGCGCGGTCGTTTCAGAGCGGCTTGTTCGCGCCGGCGATGCGGTGAATGTCCGCGTGAAAAAGAACGGGATCATTATCGAGCTTTCAGGAAGCGCCCTTGAAAACGGAGCCCGTGGCGACGAGGTCGCGGTGAAGCTGAAGAGTACCCGCACGCTGAAGGGCAGGGTCGTGCAGAAAGGCCTCGTCGAGCTGGCATTATGAATGTACCGTCCGTCAAGCTCTCGATCATAATGGCGGCCTGCGCCGTGCTCTTTTGCGGCATCGCATCGGGGAAGAGCATATGGACCGACAAGAACATCTATTCATCGGGAGAAAGCCTGCAGGTGGGCGATATCATATCGGTACAGGTGGATGATATTTCGCAGCTGCGCTTTACAATGGCGCTTGCTGACAGCAACAGCTTTAATCTCAACTCCAGGCCGGACGCCGGCATAACGGGTTTCCTGCCAAAAGTCAATTCCGAGCGAAAGATCACCAATACCGACAAGACCGAGGTCTCGGGGCGCGGCAATCTTAAAATTGTCATAGGATCGCGCGTAACGGCACGCCGGGACGACGGCAAGTACCAGATCGCCGGGGTGCGTTCGTACTCGTTCAACGGCGCGGCGAACCAGTTCGCCGTAAGCGGCATCATCGACCCCGCCTCGGTAAAGGGACGCACCGTCCATTCCAGGGACGTCGCCGACTTCAGGCTGGACATCCGAGGCGTGAAGGAGGTCCCGGGCATCAACATTACGCGCCCCGCGCCGGGACCGGACGCGAGCGCGACGAGCTCGCTCACCGAAGAGGAGAAACAGCGCATCATCGTCGATTACCTCAATAAGATGCTTCGGGAAATGGGGCGCTGAGTCATGAACACCATTAAGACGGCGATGCTGGTTCTCGCAGGGTGTGTGTTCGCGGTGGCGGCGGCATATGCCGAGGTTACGGTCAAGGTCAAGGACATTGTGATAATAGACGGACTGAAGGAAAACCAGGTCTTCGGCTTCGGCCTCGTGATGGGCCTCCAGGGCACCGGCGACTCGCAATCGGTGCTCACCCAGTCGGCGCTGAAAAACCTTTTAAAAAACGTCGGTATCCTGGAAGACGAAACCATAAAATCGAAGAACACCGCGGCAGTGCTCGTAACCGGAAAGCTCCCTCCTTTTGTACGAGTGGGCGACAAGATCACTGTTACCGTTTCGTCGATCGGCGACGCGAAGTCCCTTGAGGGCGGGGTGCTGGTTCAGTCGCCGCTCCGGGGGGCCGACAACGCCATCTACGCGGTGGCGCAGGGCTCGCTCTCGTTCGACGAGCCTGCGCGCGGGCGCAAAAGCGTGAAGAACGCGGCGCGTATAATAAGCGGCGGCATCGTGGAGCGAGAGATCGAACCGGAGATCGTGGTCGAGAACGGCGTGTCGCTCGTGATGAAGAACTGGGACTTTTTCGAGGCCGACCAGATCATCAAGGCGATCGCCGAGAAGTACCCGGCAGCGAATCCGGCCATGGCCAAGGGCGGCAAGATACGGCTGTCGCTACCGGAGAACGTGGCGTTCGCCGAGTTCATCTCCACCGTGGAAAACATCGAGATAATGCCCGGCAACCGCGCCCGCGTGGTGGTGAACGAGAAGGACGGCACCATCGTGATGGGCGGCGATGTGCGCATCTCCGAGGCCGTGGTGAGCAAGGACGGCGTTACGATACGGGTCGAGAAGAGCAAGGATAAGGGCGGGGGCGACAAGGCCTCGGTGGCGCACATTAAAGCGTCGTCGACCGTCAAGGACCTGGTTGATTCGCTGAACTTTATCGGCGCGCCGACGAGGGACATCATCTCGATCCTCAAGGCGCTCAAGGACGCGGGTGCGCTCCACGCGGAACTCATAGTGAGGTGACCGGCAATGATAAACGCGATAGATGCCCGCACGGCGGCACAGCTTGGAAGGGATGACCGGGCGGGCGAAATTTCACGGCGCGCCGAAGGCGCGGCACGGGGATTTCAGAACGTACTCGAGGAAACGATAAGCCGCGAAGAACTGAAGGGCAAGACGGCCCGGCCCCGCGCGGTCGACCGAAAACTCATGGACGCCTGCACCGAGATGGAATCGCTCTTCGTGGCGAAGATGCTTAAAGAGATGCGCAAGACCGTGCACAAGGGCGAGATGCTCCACGGCGGCTTCGCCGAGGAGATATTCGAGGATATGCTTTACGACGAGTACGCGCTTAACATGTCCAAAAGCTCGAGCGTGGGCATCGCGAAGATGCTGTATGACCAGTTGAGCGCTAAGCTTTAGATACATAGGAAGCTGCGTCGTCCTGCCGCGGGGTATTTCCATTACAGCCAGATTCTTGCGGTGAATCACGCAAAGAAGACCGTAACGTTCCGCTACACAAGCTGGCGCGATGTCCGCACAAAAGAAAAGAGTTACAAAACTGTTACCAGGGACATCTACGATTTCATGGCGAAGATGCTCTACTTCCTCCCAAAGAAGCACCAGAAGATGATCCGCTGCTACGGCATCGCCGGCATTATTTGGACATCCTGTCCATTGCCGGCAGGCGGTCATCGTAACCGCACTACGCTCACGGTGCCGGGCAGAAGCTGACAAAAATCCAAAACGCCACCCGGGAATCCGCGGTCGAGCATAGTTTCAACACAAATCCCGAAAAATGCCTGGATGCC
>JBFZEY010000432.1:0-8996 GCA_041306625.1 Spirochaetota bacterium
TGGGGAATTATCACAGGGCGGCCGAGGAAGGTAACTTCTTTCTTAGGGGTTTTAATTACCTGTTTATAATGAAAAAGGATAAAGCCAATGTTCAGGCCCGAAAGTAGCAGCAAGGGACGCATCATCCTCATCGATGACGACAGTGGCGTAACCAAAGTCGTCAAGAAATTCCTGGAACGGTCCGGCCACACTGTCGATACGGCCGACAGCGGAGAGGAAGGAATCCGTCTGATTGGAAACTGCGAGTACGACATCGTCATCACGGACATATACCTGCCGGGCATGGACGGAATGGCGGTGCTCGAAAAGATCAAGTCCATCAACGAGGACATCGACATCGTCGTGATCACCGGCTTCGGTTCCATCGAGTCGGCGGTGTCGTTCATGAGGGCCGGGGCCATCGATTACATCAGCAAACCGATAAACTTCGGGCACCTCGATATCATAGTACAAAAAACGCTCGAGCGCAAGGAGCTCATCAAGGCCGCCCGCGAACGGGACATCTACTTCCGCATGTCACTCACCGATGCGCTCACCGGCATGTTCAATCACAAGTATTTCCAGGAAAGCCTGGAGCGCGAGATGCTGTATTCCCAGCGGAAAAAGGAGAACCTTACGATAATGATGGCGGACATAGACGGTTTCAAGGCGGTCAACGACAACTACGGGCACCAGACAGGGGACATGGTCCTCCAGAAGATATCATCGAACATCATTAAGGCCTGCCGCAGCCACGATACCGTCTCACGCTACGGGGGTGAGGAATTCGGAATCATACTTCCGGAGACCGGGATTGAAAAATCAACGCGCGTCGCCGAACGCATGCTGGATGCCGTCTCATCCAACAGCTACCCTCCGGTCGCGCAGAACATCACCATTTCAATCGGAATCGCCTCGTTCCCCGACCACGCGATGGACAGAACGGAACTAATCCAGAAGGCGGATCTCGCGCTCTATGCCAGCAAGGGGAATGGTAAAAACCGCTTTACGATTTATGACGGCTCACTCCAGCCCGGCGACCGGCACTAGGGACCCGTACGCGGGACGTCCGCATCATGCCCGGCGCAGCCCTGGGCCGCCTGCCGGATATCATACGCGTCGAGCACCCGGTAAATCTCAAGGAACGAGTAGAAAAGCGTCAGAAGCATGGGGCCCACAATAATCCCCGACAGGCCGAACGCCTGAAGGCTGCCGAGGAGCAGGAAAAAGAAAATGAGGGGATGAAAATTCAACCGGTCACCGAAGACCTTCGGTTTGAGCATATTCTCCAGAAGCAGATACCAGAACAGCCCCCAGACGAAAAGAAACACCGCCCAGCCGATTTTTCCAACCGCGAGCAGATAGACCGCTGCGGGAATCCAGGTAACCGAGGTTCCGATAACCGGGATGAGCGAGAAGACCGCCGCAACGCTTCCCCACAAAAGCGGTCCGTCGAGTCCCGCGATGAAAAAGCCCAGACCGACCATGCCCCCCTGCAGCAGCATGATCAATAAATTTCCGGCGATCAGGACCTTTATGACGTCCTTGAGGCGGTTGGCGATATCGTTTTCGATGTCCCTTGGAAAAGGACTGGCCCGATAAATGGCTTCCTTGAACTTGCCGCCCTCGATAAAAAGAAAGAAGAGGATGAGCAGCATGAAAAAGAAATTGATTGAAAACTTGATCGAAAAGGTCAACAGGTCCGTTAGGTTGCGGAACACCGAAAACGACGCACTTTGCAGGATCTCTGTAGTTTTCTTGATGAGTTCCCCGCGCGAAATACGCAGGCTGTGCGCAAATTCCCCGACGAAATTGCTGCGGTAAAAGAAATCATCCATTTTCGAGGGTTTAAATTTTTTTTCGACGAACTGGTACACGTCATAGCTCTGGTCGGCCAGGTTTAGCAGCAGGAAAAAAAGCGGGACGAGAAAGCCGATAATGAGCAGCAGGATCATAATGGACGCCGACAGCGACCTCCTCTTTACAAACCTGCCGATAAAAACATGCAGCGGAGACAGGGCGATATAGATGACCAGCGCAAAAAGAAGCGGCCAGAAATAATACTGGAAGATGTACGCCATTAAAAAGAGCAGCAGTGAGAACAACGCCAGAAACAGATACTTGAGCTTCTTATTCTGCTGCAGGCTCCTGTAGGAATCCGTCTTTTCAATCATGGCACCACGCCAGCCCCGGTATTCTTCGGGCAGATACGGACTTTAATCATTTCGTGAGATAATGAGACAGATCGGTCGCTATCCTGTTGATCGCGTGGTCCAGATACGTCTCATCAGCGATACGTTTTCGATATTCTTCTATCTTTTTTGGATCGCCGCGGAGGGATCCCGGCTTTATCTCACGATCATCCTTGTTCATGAGAGTCTTCATTTGGTGCACTCCTTGCATTAAGGTCGCCCGTTCCTCCATGAACGGGTCTTTGGACCTCATCTTTACGTATCGGAATGCGGAAGGCAAATCATGAGCGTTTTTTGGTGCTGGAGGGGTTGATCAGCGCAGAATGTCCTCGATCCATTCGACCGCACCCCCGTAAACGGCGATCATATCAAATCTAAAAGTGATGCTCCTGACGTTCAGGGCGGGTCGTGCGGCGAGGTACTGTGAGGCGATGAGCCTGATCGTACGTTTTTTCCGCTCGTTTATGGCGTAGAGAGGCCCTCCGTAAACTGCGGTGTTCCGGCTTTTCACCTCCACGAAGACCATCAGGTCTCCTCTTCGGGCGATAAGGTCGATTTCACCCGCTTTGCCGAAACGGTAATTACGCTCGAGGATATCAAAACCGCGTGCTTCGAGGAAAGTGGCCGCAAGGTCTTCGCCTTCAGACCCGATCTGACGGAAATTTTGATCTTCCACCGGAAGGATCAGAGAACGTCGAGGAGGCTTACGCCGGCTTCTTTTTCGTCGAGCACGCGATTAACGAAAAGCGCCGTTTCCTCGAGCAGGTTGATGATGATCAGGTCGGAAAGCCTGTTCTTCTCGTTGTCGAATATAAGCTTGATGATGGGGCGCAACGGCTTCTTTGGCACCGAGCCGATGACCAGGCCCACGCCGCCGTCATTGAGCTCAACCAGCGAGCCGATCGGGTAAACCGACATTTTCGAAAGGAAGACGCGGAGAATCACCGGATCGAACCTGTTGACCCCGCTCGAAAGGAGGTTTTTCATAGCGTGATAAAATGACTGCTTCTCCCTGTAGCTCCGGCTTGAGATCTGTGCCTCGTACGAGTCGGCGATTGCGGCTATACGGGCGTATTCGTCGATCTGGTTTCCCTTGAGGCCGCGGGGGTACCCCTTGCCGTCGAAGTACTCATGATGCTGCAGGCCCACCAGCGCGCTCTTTTCTCGAATTTTACCGAGCTGCTTGATAAGCCTGTAGCCATGCAGCGGATGCGTCTTGATGAGGTTGAACTCATGGTCGCTGAGGTTCGACTGTTTGTACGCGATATAGGCCGGCATCTTCACCATGCCGGCGTCGATAAGGAGCGTGCCCAGGGCAAGCTCTCGAATTTTATCCTGACTGTACTTGAGCGCCGTTCCGATGAGCAGTGCGTAGAAGGTGACGTTGACCGAATGCGCCACCAGGTAGTTTTTGCCCTCCTCAAGACCATAGAGAAACAGGACGATGTTATTGTCCTCTTCCATGAGCTTGATGATGTTCTTTGCCGCGCCTTCGATCGAATCGGTGGTAAACATTTCGTCGTTCTTGATGGCGTTATAAACGTCACCCACCACGCGGCAGGCCTCGCGATGAATATCCATCAATTCCTTTCGCTTGAGGAGCAGAAGGCTGTACTGATCGACAATTTTTTTGGCATCGGCGGAGATCGACGCATCGATTTTCTGGGTAAAACGCATGTCGTCTTCGCTGGAGGAAATGTTGCCGAGCGTTTCAATCTCGCTGATACCCCACTTCATCAGCCGCTTGATATCGCTTTCCTTTATGGTGACGTTGGCACCGACAAGCATATTATTACTGTCGATATAGACCGGCTTGTCAAACCGCATACCCGGCTTGAGTTCCTCAACCGGGATTTTCTTCATGGTTCCCGCCATTCTCTAATTCCCTTGCTCCGCCAGTTTCTCTTTCAAGCGCTCATTAATCCTGTAACAGTACGCCAGCACTTCAGCCACGGCCATGTAGAGGTCCGGCGGCACGAGACTGCCCGTGTCCAGGGCCGAAAGCGCGACGGCGAGATCCGGATCGGCGTATACTTCGACGCCGTGGTCCCGCGCCATTTTCTCCAACCGCTCGGCCAGGTATCCCCTCGCGCTTGCCAGAATCCGCGGGGCCTCGTCCGCCGGGGAGTATGCCAGGGCAATACTCAGTTTTTCGGCGCCTTTACGCCCGCGCATCGAACTCACCACCTTGAGAAAGGAGCGCCCCGAGCGCGCGAATGTTCAATACGGCCTGAGCGCTCGCGTTAACGGAAAGCGAACAGCCCCTGCCGAGTGCTTCACCTATCGTACCGGCGAGTAACTCCGCTTCGGCGCCCAGATCGGCGCGAAAGGTCTCGTTTTCGCAATAAACGTCAATGCTTATCCGGCCGTCACGGTCTTTTGCAAGCACCTCCACGCGTCCTATCTTCGAAAAATCCACCATTGCCACGATGGAGTCCGTGCTACCTATGTACCGGGCCTCTTTAAAGCCATCGTCGAGATAGTAAAATACGCCGCTTTTGGCCTGAATCTCCCTCGCCCCGCCACCATCGTGAAGGGCCTGAAGCAGTTGCCGCAACAACCCACCCCCGTTTAAATCCTCCCCGGCGAGGTCATTCAGAGCGTCGAGAACGTCGTCCAACCCTTCCCCGGAACGCATTTGTTCAGCAAAGCTTTTCAATGATAGGTTGTGACGTCGCCTCCCCTCCCTGTCGGAAATCGCCAAGGCAGAAACAAGGCAATTTAAACTAATACCCTCGAAATCCGAAAAAAGGAAAGAAAAAAACAGCACGTGCTCTTTTTTTATACCCCTGGCGGCAAGTGCGTTCAACACGTCAACCATTGTTCCCTTTCTCTCGACTCCACCGGCCAGCCTGAAAAGAAGGCTGTTATACGCATATACACCCGAAATCCCGTCCGCCGCCGCGCGCGCGAAGGGAATTCCGGCACTATCGGCCCGGCCAAAAACGGTGTAGCCAAGCAGGCGCTCCCGGCTTGCGGCCTGCGGATCGGCCGTTGCGAGCCTGAACACCAGGGTCGCCCCGCTCCTTTTTTCGAGCACCAGCGTTAGAAAATTACCCGGGGGAAGCCCCCGCACGAAACCGGCGGTAATGCGCCGACCCGCCACCTCGATGACCGCCCGATGCGCGTCGATGCGCTCAACTATTCTGGCGCTGATTTCCCCGCCCTTTTTAAGGCTTCGGAAGGCCTCTACCGGGCCTCCCTTCCCCGTTACGGTAATCGTTGCGGTATTATCAATCCTCATGGCCCGCGAAAAGATCCTCCCGGCACGCCATATCGCGCAGAGGAGCAAAACTGCGACGGTGCACCGGCGATGGGCCGATACGCCCGATGGACTCCCGGTGCTCGAGCGTGCCATAGCCTTTATTTTTTTTAAACCCATAGCCGGGGTATAGCAATTCAAATTTATCGAGTATGCCATCCCTGTGTATTTTAGCCGCAATCGACGCGGAGGCGATGCTGATGGAAAGCGAATCCCCTCCCTTGACCGCGATAAAGCGCACGCCGGGAGAAAAGGAGAAACGGCCGTCCATGATGATAACGTCCGGCGGCTCGGCCAGCTCGGTTAAGATTTTACTCAGAAGGTATTGAGTGGCTCCGTTGACGTTAAGCCGGTCAACGATTCTGTGGGAGGCCATCGCGGTATGAACGCACAGTGCACTTCCGTGGATGTGGCCGCACGCACGCAGGCGGGCAGAATGGGTCAGTTTCTTGGAGTCGTTGACGCTTGAAAGGAGCGCGGCAGGCGGGCCGGCGAGCACATCGGGAGAGTATATCACCAGGCCCAGACACAGGGGCCCCGCAAGAGCGCCCCGGCCGACCTCGTCGACACCGGCTATACGCCGATAACCCTGCTCGAACAATTCCCGTTCGATGCCGAACGACGGCATGCGGGGAGATGGGGACGCCCCGCCGGACGAATCAGGCGTTTTCGGTTTCCGGGGTCTCAGGCGCCACCTCGGTAGTGGCCGGCACTTCCACTACGGACGTCGCGGACTTGCCACGGGCGACGCGCTTTTCCTTGAGTTTGGCCGATTTTCCGGTCCGCTCTCGCAGGAAGTACAGTTTGGCGCGACGGGTCTTTCCCTTGCGAATGGATTCGATTTTGGCGATGCGGGCCGAATAGAGCGGAAAGACCCTCTCGACGCCGACGTCGTAGGAAATACGGCGCACGGTAAAGCTCTTGCCGACGCCCTTGTTATTGATGGCGATTACGATGCCCTCGAACACCTGTATACGCTCGCGGTTGCCTTCCACGATCTTGTAGTGTACTTTGACGGTGTCGCCGACCTCGAAATTCAGGGGTCGCGCAGGCGGCATGATTTCTTTTTGGATGCTTTCCGGTATATTCATCGCTCTTCTCCTTTATCGTTGCCTTCACAATATCGTTTATACAGATCGGGCCTCACCCTTCTGGTTTTATCAATACGCTGTTCATCACGCCAGCGCCTGATCCTGGCGTGGTCACCGCTCAGCAGCACCTCCGGTGCCGCAAGCCCATCGATCTCCGCCGGCCTGGTATACTGCGGATACTCAAGCAGTCCGTCTTCGAAACTTTCCTCAACGAGCGACTCACTGTTCGACATGAAGCCCGGCACGTACCGCGCGACCGCATCTACGATCGCAAGGGCCGCGAACTCTCCGCCCGAAAGCACATAATCGCCCACCGAGACCTCGTAATCCACGAACCGCTCAACTACCCTCTGGTCCACTCCCTCGTAATGCCCGCAGACGATGCAGAGATCCCTTTCGCCGGCAAAACGCTTTACCAGTTCCTGTGTGAGCAGCGTCCCCGAGGCACTGGTGAGCAGCACCCTGGTGCCCTCTTCCCTGACGGACGAGATGGCCCGGAAGAGCGGACCGGGCATCAGCACCATGCCGCTTCCTCCACCATAGGGGTAGTCGTCGCACTGGCGATAGCGGTTTTCGGCAAAATCACGCAGGTCTATCACGTCCACCCGGAAAAGCCCCGCCTGTATCGCCCTGCCCAGAAGCCCCGTCGAAAGGGGGCTGTTGAAAAACTCCGGGAAAAGGGTTATGATTTTTACCGCTGCCAATGACGACCGGCCATCATTCTCATAGTGTTTCGAGGACTCCCGCCGTACCGTCAATCCAGAAGCCCTTCTACGGGATCGATATCGATCCTTCCCTCTTTGATCTCCTTCGTGTCGACCATCGCGCCGACAAACGGAACAAGATGCTCGCGACCGTCGGAATCAAGAATGACGAGCAGCTCGCCCGCGCCGCCGGGAATGATATTCGTAACCCGGCCGAAATGCCTCCCGTTCCTGTATACATCGCAATCAATAATATCGTAATAATAGAAGGAATCGCCGTCCAGCAAATCCCTCGTTCTTTCCGCCTCTTCGCGGGTAATGAACAACTCCGATCCCCGCATGGCGAGCGCCGAGTCCCTGTCCTCAATGCCCGCAAGGTAAAGCAGCGCCGTCTTACCGTCCACAGTCTGAAATTCCCTGATGGTGTGCGCCGCGTAAAGCGATTCCTTTTTAATATATACCTGGTTTCCCGGGGAAAAACGCTCGGCGATGTCGGATATAAGAACGATTTTGAGACGCCCCTTAAGCCCGTGAGCTCCCGCGATCCTGGCTATTCTGATATGGGAATCGCTCAATCAAGTATTTCCAGCACTACCCTCTTCCCGGATTTGGTGGCCGAAGCGTTGATAATCGTCCGTATGGCCCTCGCAATGCGACCGTGCTTTCCGATGACCTTTCCGATGTCCTCTTTGGTGACCGTGAGCTCAAGGATTGTGGATTTCTCACCCTCTACTTCCCGGATCTGTACCTCGTCGGGGTGGTCCACCAGGGACTTCACCATGTATTCCACCAGGTCCTTATAGTTCATTCCGGCCTCCAGGAATTACTCCGCGCTCTTGAATTTCCGCCACACTCCGGTTTTCTTCAAGAGCCTCGCGATAGTCGCGGTCGGCTGGGCACCTTTCCTGAGCCAGTCGATAATTCGAGTCTCATCGACCGAGAACTGATTCCCGGCGGATATGGGCTGGTACTGCCCGAGATTTTCTATCGCCACGCCATCCCTGCGCTTGCGCTCATCAACCACAACCACCCGGTAAAAGGGCTTTTTTTTGGTCCCAACTCTCTGCAACCGGATCTTTACCGACACACCGCTACCTCCTCAGAAGATTAGGGGATGATTATTTCCCCCGCCCGATTTTTGTCAATACAAAATGCCCGGACACCCCGCCCGGCATCAATAATTGGCCCGGCAATGGGAATAATCCGGCACTTTGCAGGCAAGGCGGCCCTTGCCCGCCTTAAACGGGCCCGGAAGAGCGGCAACCTCTGCTGAAACCATCGGATTTATGGTATGCTCCGGCCGCCGAAGAAAGGACACCCCCCAACCTGCCGGCTATATTATATTATCCCTTTTGTGCCGCCTTTTTGAGCTCGACCGCCGCGCGGTTCGGATCACCGGCGCCGAATACGGCGTTCCCGGCCACGACTATGCGCGCGCCCGCGGCCGCCACCGAGGCGATGTTCTTAATTGAGATCCCGCCGTCCACCTGAATGAGCGTGGCGGCGCCGCCGGGGCGCCCGTCCAGGAATTCGCGCAGGCGCCTGATCCGATCGAGGGAGGCCGGCATAAAGGGCTGGCCGTAAAATCCGGGATCCACCGACATGACAAGAACCAGGTCGCATTCGGAACAGAGGTCAAAGATCGCTTCAAGCGGGGTGGCCGGATTGACGGAAAGGCCGGCGCGCACGCCCGATCGACGGATGAGCTGCAACAGCCGTGATGGAAATTTTGTCGACTCGTAATGGATCGTCACACACCAGGGTGCAA
>JBFZEY010000433.1:0-2928 GCA_041306625.1 Spirochaetota bacterium
AAACCATAAAAAGGCTGGAGGACATCGGCAAGGCGGATATTCTGGTCGGGATCCCCTGCTACAACAACGAAAGAACGATACAGCACGTGGTCGAGATGGTCACCGACGGGCTTAATCAATATTACCGCGACGCGCATTCCGTTATTTTCATCTCAGACGGCGGCTCGACGGACGACACGCGCGCGATTTCGAAAGTCGTCGAACTGAGGCCCTGGCAGGAGCGCGTTGTACAGATATACCGCGGAATCTCCGGCAAGGGAAGCGCGTTCCGGGCCATCTTCGAGGCGGCGGTGATGCTCGACGTCAAAGCGTGCATGGTGGTCGACTCCGATCTCCGCAGCATCTCTCCCGAGTGGGTTCGCCTGCTGATCGATCCGGTACTCAACGGGGACTACGAGTTTGTGGCGCCGGTATACACACGGCATAAATACGACGGCACCATCACCAACAACATTGTTTACAACCTGACCCGCGCCATCTACGGGAAACGCATACGCCAGCCCATCGGTGGCGATTTCACCTTCTCGAAGGAACTCGCCGGATTCTACCTGGAAAAGCCCGTCTGGTCGACTGACATAGCCAAGTTTGGCATCGACATCTGGATGACGATAAACGCCATCGCGCGCAATGTCAACATCTGCCAGGCGCACCTGGGCGTGAAGGTGCACGACGCCAAGGATCCGGCGTCATCGCTCGGACCGATGTTCGTACAGGTGATCGGGACGCTCTTCAATCTCATGGAACATTACGAGCCCTATTGGAGAAACATCGAGGGGAGCCGTGCGGTGCCGCTCTTCGGAGAAGGAATACCGGAGGAGCCCGAAGCGGTGAACATCAGCCTCGACCGCCTGGTGCAGGAATATAAAATGGGGTTTAACCAGTTTGCACGGCTTTATGAAGAGATTTTCTCGCGCGAGGTCTTTCTTTCGCTGGGAGAGGCCTGCAACGCCGGAATCCGCGAATTCGGCTTCCCCATTGAAACATGGGTCAAGGCGCTCTACGAGCTTGCCGCGACCTATCACAACTGGAAGGTAAACCGGGTGCGGCTCATCAACCTCATGGTGCCCCTATACTACGGCAGGGTGGCCGGTTTCGTCAACGCCACCTGGGACATGAGCTCGATCGAGGCGGAGGATGTCGTCGAGCGGCAGGCCGAAGTATTTGAATCGATGAAGGGCTACCTGATCGAACGCTGGAACGAGAAGCGCGCCGAACCCGATGAATTCCCGTATATGCGGTAAATTTCCATCGCCATGATGATTTTTACTTTACGAGCCCGATAATTGGTGACACCCTTGACGAAAGGGAGATCTGCCCGTGCGGAGGAACCGCGCCCGGGCACGACCAGGTAACCATGGAAAAGCACATACTAATATCCGAAAAATCAAAAGCCGGCCTTCCGGCGCACTATAATTTCCCGTATAATGCGACCGCGAGCGCCGACATCGCTGAAAGCATCAACGCCCTGCACGTTTCGGGGCACGGCGCGAAACTGGCAGTGCTGATTTTGACGGCGGACGAGTTAAGCCGGCTGGAGGCGTCCGGGGAGCACCGGCCCTCCGATTCCGTGTATTTCAGGATCATCATTACCGGTGCCGGAATACACGAATCTCTGTCCGAATCTCCGCTTCTGGCGAAAGTAGCGCACGTTACATCATCCCCTTTTTCAGCGGCCGAGCTGTCGTTTCATTTAAAAAAGGCCTTCAGTTCGATGGATCTCGAAGTGAAACTTGCCGCCGAACGAAACGCTTACCAGAACACCCTGCTCGACATGAAGCAAGACCAGGAAGACCTTATAAACATAGGCCGCGCGCTCTCAATCGAAAAAGACCCGGACCACCTCTTCAGGCTCATCCTTATGCTCAGCAAGAAGATAACCGGCGCCGATGCCGGAAGCATTTACATCGTGGAGGTGCTTCCGGACGGGGAAAAACAACTGAGGTTCAAGTATTCGCATACCTTCTCGAAGGAGCTGCCCTACGAGGAGTTCGTGATGCCGCTGAACAGAAACTCGATCGCCGGGTACGTCGCCGTCACCGGCACGATCCTCAACATCCCCGACGTCTATATGCTCTCGAAATCCGACCCGGTGGCCTTTAACTCTTCATTCGACCACGAGCACAATTACCGATCGAAGTCGATGATCGTGATACCCATGCGCAACCACCTCGACGATATAATCGGCGTCATCCAGCTCATCAACAGCAAGGAGGACGATACCGGCAACAGCAGGATGACCGGCAACGAGGCCTTTGAAATAGTGCTCTCCACGCCGCAGGACTTCGAAAGGAAGGTCGTGCCATTCGCCTCGCGCTACGAGTCGCTCATGGAGGCCGTGGCCGGCCAGGCGGCCATCGCCATCGAGAACAACCGCATGATGAAGCAGATTCAGATGCAGTTCGAGGAGTTCGTCAAGGCCTCGGTGACCGCGATTGAATCGCGCGACACGGCGACATCGGGCCACTCCTTTCGCGTGGCGGAGATCTGCAAGCAGATGGCCCTCGCCATCAATGGCGAGGAGGACGGCTTCTTTAAAGACCTGCGGTTCTCGGACATGGCGATCAAGGAGCTCGAGTACGCGGCGCTGCTGCACGATTTCGGCAAGGTCTACATCGACCTTGCGATATTCCAGAAATCAAAAAAGCTATTTCCCAAAGAGTTCGAAAACCTGATGATGCGCTTCGACTACCTGTATCGCTGCGTCGAATTGCGATTCCTTATGGAAGAGAACCGGCTGCTCCAGAAGGCCCGCGGCGGCATCGACGTTTCGGCCGATTTCGACAAAATAAACGCCGACCGGACCTCGAGGCTCGGTCGCATACGTGAAATCAAGGCGACCCTGGCGACACTGAACGAACCGACGGTAACGAACAACGATCCGGAGGATGTCATCCGGAAGGTCCACGAAGAGCTCGATTCGCTCGACTG
>JBFZEY010000434.1:0-3096 GCA_041306625.1 Spirochaetota bacterium
ATGCACAGCCCGTCGAGCACCGAAGGCAGTACGGTGTTTTTCGAGGCGAACTCCTCGGCGCGCCCCAGGATGATGCAGTTGACCACGATGAGCGGGATGAAGATGCCGAGCGCTTTATAGATGTCCGGCTGAAAGGCCTTCAGCGTCAGCTCGACGATGATGACGAAGGTGGCGATGATCGCGATGAAGATCGGGATGCGGATGTGCGACGGAACCACCGACTTTATGAGCGAAACGAAGATGTTCGAGAAGATGAGCACGAACGTGGCGGCAAGCGTCATCCAGAGCGCGTTCGACACCGAGGTCGAAACGGCGAGGGTGGGGCACATGCCGATGCCCAGTATCAGGATGGGGTTTTTCTCCCATATGCCTTTCGCGAATACCCTGTAATAGCTCATTTTCCGGCTGCCTCCTGCGCTTTCGCGTGTTCCTCGAGCGCCATTCTCAGGGTCGCCATGCCGACCTCTATGCTGTCCTTCACGGCCTTGGTGGTGATGGTTGCGCCGGTTATCGCCGAAACGCCATTCTTCTGTAAAAGCTCATCGCGCATGGCCTCGTTCCAGTCTCCCTTCTTGAGAATAGCGATTTTCGCGGCCGCGTTTACGCCCCTGAACTGCTCCTGGAACCAGGGAGAGGGCTCTATGCCCGTTTCGTGCGCCCTGCCGGTGACCACCTGGAAGAAGGTGTTGCGGCTTGCGGCCTCGAGCACCCTGGCGCCGAGGCCGGGGGTTTCGGACTGGCGTATTATCGAGATTCCGAGCACCGTACCTTTTTCATCCACGCCCACCATGGTTCGGATGGCGCCGCTGTAGCCGGGTTTCTCCGCGATAAATGCATAGGCCTTCGCGATCGTGTTCCCCCCGGCCTTTTGCCCGGTCCAGTAGGTGAAATTGGTCCCGCCCACCGCCGCCGTACGTTCCTCTCCGATCGTGTAGCCCGGAAGCACGAGCGCCAGGGCGTTTTCCTGTTTCTGCCGCTCCTGTTTCTGTATGACGGGGTAGGTGATCGCCTTGATGTGCGAAAGCGCGAAGGTCGCGATAAAGGAGGTCAGCCCGAGAATCAACGTCGATCTGAGTATGGAAGCATTCATCTATGCGCCCCTTCCGTTAGGATGGCCCTCTGCAGGCATCGCGATATGCATCCCTTCACGCGTGCTTCGTCCCGAACACCTTCGGCCTGGCGAACCGGTCGATGAGCGGAACGGTGGAATTCATCAGAAGAATCGAATACGAGACGCCTTCCGGGTATCCGCCCCACAGTCGTATAACGCAGGTAAGCACGCCGCAGCCCGCGCCGAAGAGGATCATACCCCTGGGCGTGACGGGTGAGGTGACCATGTCCGTCGCCATGAAAAAGGCCCCAAGTACCAGTCCACCCGAGAGAAGGTGAAATAGCGTCGCCTCGGCGGCGTAGGCGAAGCCCGTAAGCGAATAGTAGACGAACATGATTATGGCGACCGTGCCGATGTAGGTTGCCGGAATATGCCAGGAGACGATGCGCTTGTAAAGCAGGAGGAGTGCGCCGGCGAGCAGAAGGATGACCGATGTCTCGCCGATGCACCCGCCGATATTGCCCATGAAGAGCGACTTGAGCATTTCGGGCGAAAACAGCGTGCGGTACACGGCGTCGGGCGCGACCCCCAGGTCGGCAAGGAGCTTCGGGCCCTCCTTCAGGGCGCCGAGCGGCGTCGCCTGGGTGATGATGTCGTATGCCTGCTCCGGGAGCCCGGCGACGTTCGAGGCCGCCTGCGAGAGCACGTTGGTCGGGCCGAAGCGGTGCCAGGTCGTGGTCATGTGCACCGGCCACGAGGCCATGAGGAGCGCCCTGCCGGCAAGCGCCGGGTTGAAGATATTAAAGCCGATACCGCCGAAGAGCTGCTTGGCGACGATCACCGAGAACGCCGCGCCGATTCCGAGCATCCAGAGCGGAGCGTCGGGCGGTACGTTGAACGCGAGAAGTACTCCGGTGATGACGGCGGAGCCGTCGGTAATGGCAAAGGGTTTCTTCATTAAAGTACAAAAGGCCGCCTCGGCCGCCACGCACACCGCCACCGAAACGGCGATCAGCAAGAGGGCGTTCAGGCCGAAGAGGTACACCGAATACGCCGCCGCCGGGGCCAGGGCGAGCACCACCAGCCACATGATCGATTTAAGCGACTGGCCGGCGTGGATATGCGGCGCGCTCGACAGCAAGAGCCCGGGGGCTGCTTTTTTATCATCCTGCATGGTCGTTGTTTACCCCCGGATAGCCTATTCTTTCTGCCTGCGGCGCAGTTTCTCCTGCGCGAGTTTGATGAAGTGGTTAAGCGGCCTGTGCGAGGGGCACACGTACGCGCACGAGCCGCACATGATGCAGTCGAAGGGATGCGACGGTTCGACGAGGTCAAGCCGGCCCTTCTCGATGGTGTTGACCATGTCGCAGGGGACCAGGCCCGCCGGGCATACGGCCACGCAGCGCCCGCAGCGAATGCAGGGCAGGTAGTCAACGGGCCGCGCCTCTTCCTTTCCGAGCACCAGTATGCCCGAGGTGCCCTTCACCACGGGTATGTCCATGCTGTCCAGCGCCGTCCCGCACATCGGCCCGCCCATTATGATCTTGGCCGGTTCGGCGACGAGTCCGCCGCATTCCTCGATGACGTCCGAAACGCGGCTGCCAAGGCGCACCTTGTAGTTGCCCGGGTTCTTGACGCACGGCCCGGTTACGGTAATGTAGCGTTCGAAGAGCGGCTTGCCGAGCGCCACGGCCTCGCGGATGGCAAAGATGGTGCCGACGTTCTGCACGACGGTCGCCGCGTCCATGGGGAGCCCGCCGGACGGCACCTCGCGGCGGGTGAGGCTGTAGACAAGCTGTTTCTCGGCACCCTGGGGATACTTGGTCTTGAGCGCGACGATTATGATGTTTTCGGATGGTTTTATTTCGGCCAGCTTTTTTTTAAGCGAGGCGATGGCATGAAGCTTGTTGTTTTCCACGCCTATATAGGCGGTGCTGATCCCGAGGATCTTCAGCGCTATGCGGACGCCCTCGATGATCTCGCCGGGGAAGGTCTGCATGAGCATGTCGTCAACGGTGAGATAGGGCTCGCACTCCGAGCCGTTG
>JBFZEY010000435.1:0-3896 GCA_041306625.1 Spirochaetota bacterium
CAGGTTCGCCACGGCGAAATCCCAGTTAAGGAGGTCCGTTATGAAGGCCGTTCTATAGTCCGGCCTCCTGGTCTGATAATCGAGGTAATACGCGTGCTCCCAGACGTCGATGGTGAGCAGGGGCTTCTGCCCGTGCGCGATGGGGGTGTCCGCATTCGACGTCTTGATTATTCTAAGCGACCCCCCCTCCAGGACCAGCCATGCCCACCCGCTGCCGAACTGGGTCGTCGCCGCGTTTTCGAATTCCTGCTTGAAACGGTCATAACCGCCGAACGCCGCATCGATCATCGCGCCGATCTCGGCCGGCGGCTTGCCTCCGCCCCGTTTCTTCATGCTGTTCCAGTAAAATGAGTGGTTATATGTCTGGGCGGCGTTATTGAACATACCGATTTTCTCCGCGACCCCGGATGTCTTTTGTATGATGTTTTCCAGGGTCTCGTTTTCAAGCTCCGTACCCTTGATCAGGTTCCCAAGGTTCGTGAAATAGGCGTTATGGTGCTTCCCGTAATGGATATCGAGCGTCTTTGCCGATATATGCGGTTCGAGCGCATCGCTTGAAAACGGCAGTTTCGGTAGTGTTAAAGCCATAATGTCCTCCTGTTTTTAAACGCGTGTATACTGCTTTCCGGGACGCCCTGTAACGGCAGGGCCCCGGCAAGGCCGGAGAGCGGTTTGATCGGGATACTATAGACCGTTATTTCAACAATTCTGCTGCATGCGCTTTCAATGTACTCGTTTTACGGGCCAAAAGCAAGCAAATGATCGCCCGATCCGCTAATACCCGACCCGGGCATGCCCCGGGTGATGACCGGGGCGGCGCTACCGCCGGAGAATGTTACACGGAGTACGGCAGGGTAATGGAATTACGGGGGACGGATGGCGGGTTAATTCCCGGTCTTCCTTTGTATTTCTCTTTCGTACAGCATCTGCCCGGGGCTCATGAACATGACGTTGATCCTGAAGCCTTCGTCCCTGTAGCAGTAATCCAGAAAACGGTTGATTTCGCGCATCGGATCGATGACAAAGCAGAGGACCGTGGTAAGGAAATGTTTCGGCAGTTTGTTCTCCACGAAGATGCTCGCGTTGTGCAGCCCCTCGCCGAGTATGGAGCCCCCCAGCGTGGTGAACACCATGTCGTTCAGCGACACCCGTTCGCGGAATTCGCCGGCGTATTCCCATACCAGGCTTCCGGTTGCGGCGAAAAGGAAGGAGGCGAAAATATCGTACTCGTTGCTACGGGCGAACGTATAATAGGTCGCCCCGGTATAGGTGTGGTTGATCGTATTCAATTCGAAGCTGTTGGTGTCGAGCGTCCATCCGTCGCCGAGCTTTTTTCCAAAGTCCTTCCATGTCCCATCGTATCTCCAGTCGACCTTGTTCGCCTCGGCGTCGCTCCAGTACCAGGCCTCGCCGAGGCCGATGATCGCGACCAGACCGATAACGGTCCTATAAAACCTGTGGGTGGACGAAAGCGGGGTCTTCAGTTCGAACGCGTATCCCGATATCGCGCTCTCTTTTTCGGTGTCCTCGTAGGTTATGGCGAACGTGCGTACGTTCGGGGAAAGCGCGTATCTGCGCAGTACCTCGTGCGGATCGGTTTCCCTGAACGGAAGGACGAATTCCAGCACTTTGCCGATCGAAGCGCCCTGCGCGGAGGCATCCGATCCCGGCATCTCCCAGTCCACCTTCATCATGCGGAAATAAAAATCGTAGGTGCGCAGTCTGAACGCGGCGAACTCCACATCGTCCCGGGTTATGCTGTCGCTTATTATGTTGATTTTGTTGTTCCATTTCAGGCCGCCGGCGTCCTTTCCATGGTACTGGAAGGGAATGACGCTGGCGCTGAAATATTTTCCTTCCCAGAGATTCCACAGGTAGGGATATTTAGGGTCCGCATCGGTGAGATACACGGTGGCGTCGAGCACCGCGCGCTCTTCGGCGAATCCGTGTGCGAAAAGCGCAAGCAGAAACAGTAACTGAACCGCGCACAGCCGTACCATCAGCGTACCCATCTATACTTCCCTCCAGCGGACAATATCCGCATCAATTCCGCAATCGCGCCGCTTGCCGCGTTTTCCTGAAGCCTCAGATCAGGTACCTCAGCTCAAGGATAACCCGGTTCCACGAGTGGCTCAGCCGCTCGTTCGACAGCCTGCTCGAAATATGCCAGTATTCGTATCCCGCGCCGATGAAGAAATCGTCGAAGACGTTGTACCCGACGTCGAATTTCACCACGTTTACCAGGTCATCGGCTTTCTTCTGCAAGTCCCAGTACGTGAAATAGAAGAGATTGTATTCGGCGCCCACGGTGAAACCGTACACGCGGCGCACCCTGTACGACAGCGACAGCGGCAGCGAGAGGCTGTAGTAATAGTTCTGCTGTTCGCGGACCGAAAGGAATATATCCTCGTATCCGGGCGTGATAACCGCCGGTCTGGCGGTGGCGATCAGCGAGGAATTGATCGACGGTCCGGCCCCGGCCATGAGCGTTACGGCCTGGTTGTGCTTTTCACCGAACGAGGTCACCAGTCCGTACTGTAACAGTTTCGCGCTTAAAAACTGGAACGCGATGCTGTCCCCGGTGATCGTCTGGTTCAGCTGCATGGTGGTGACGTTGTACGACGGGCGGAAGTACTCGTATCCGACGAAAAATCCGTGCAGCAGCCGAACCCGCGAGCCCAGGGCCTCGAAGGAATTGACGTATCCGAAAAGAAGCATGTTGAGGTCCACGAGGTTTTCCCGCATCTTCGTATCGAACGCGACGAATATCCTGAATGCCAGGTAATCGCCCGTTGACAGGGCCATGTTCTCTTCCAGTAATTCGAGGGTGGGGTCATACGTCCCCGAGACCGATATGAACGCGGGCCCTCCCCGGTATTCGGGGAAGCGCCGGTCCCAGTCGGACGTCGTTGAAAATCCGAACGAAATGGAAGGGTGGAACGCGATTTCCGAGCGTCGTTTCGTCTCTTTCCTGAAATCGAAGGTCTTCATGACCAGGTAGGTCCCTATGATGTTTTTAAGCAGCTTCTCGCGGGGGACTTTGCTTTCGGTCGGTATTTTAAGGGCCTTGGCCGTACTGGTTTCGTTGATGTTGGTCGTTATGATGAAGAGGTCGTACCCCTGCTTTCGCGACGCCTCGATATCGATCGTAAGCAGGGAATGCTTGTTGTTGTACCTGTCGTAGTGAAAGGCCTTGAACCTGGTCCCGTTCACCAGTACGTTCCATTGCTTGTGCGCTGAAAGCTCCTTCGAGTATTCGGAGTAGATGTAGTCGATATCGCGCGTGAAATCCGCGTTTCCATCGTTTACCGGCCTGGCCGGCTGGGGTGCGCCCGTTACCGGTATGATCGTAAACAACACGACGGCCATAATGAAGCAGGTTATACGGTGACGGCGCAAAGGATCCCTCCGGTAATAGCACCGTTGCTATCGAACGCAGTGTGCCGGGGGGCGTACGGCGGTGTGCGGTTTCGCAGCGTCGCTGCTATGGGTTTTATATTTATTTCTTCGTGTGCTGCATGGATAGTACCTAAAAAAATATCCCGGGGCAAATTATTCAGTAAATTTATTGAAACGGGTGCTGTCTTTCCACGAAACACGACCACGAATATGCGGGATGTGATTATATGAGAGCGGGGCGCGCCGCGGCGGAGCGTACGGTCTTGTGTACCGGAAGGAGCTTATAGATTGCTGGTGCGGGGACCCGCAGAGCTGTCCCCACAGGACCGGACCGAACAGA
This sequence comes from Spirochaetota bacterium, assembly GCA_041306625.1. Lineage (GTDB taxonomy): Bacteria > Spirochaetota > UBA4802 > UBA4802 > UBA5368 > MVZN01. The sequence goes on from JBFZEY010000435.1 coordinate 3,740, forward strand.
CCAGGGCGAAAATAATTCAACACTATACGGCGGCGTAACCGAGACGGCCGCGGTTTTTACAATAATTTGAAGGTAGACCTCGAAGGTAGAGATTTTAAGCGCATCGTGTCCTAATTTTTGTCCATACAGAAAGCCGTTCAGCCAGGCCGCCGCCGTC
>JBFZEY010000436.1:0-12925 GCA_041306625.1 Spirochaetota bacterium
CGGCAGGTCGGCGATTACGAGTGGGCGATCAAGGAATTCGAGACCGCTCAGAAGAGCGAGGACATAAAGGTAAAGTGCTTTCTGGCCAAGGGCACCTGCTATCACGAGAAAGAGCTCTTCCCCAAAGCGATAATCGAGTTCGAACGGGGGATCAAGTATGCCAAGCGGGGGAGCGATACCGAACTCAACCTGCGTTACTTCCTGGCCTCTTCGCAGGAAAACGTGCGCGATCTGCAGTCGGCGATCTCAAACTGGGAGCAGATCGCCTCGGTGAACAAGAATTTCCGCGACGTTCAGGAAAAGCTGCGCGCATACTCGGATTTCAGGCAGGACGACCGTGTCAAGGACTTCATGATAGCGGGGCTCGCCCAGTTCGAGCACACCTGCAGAAAGATAGCCGAATCGCTGGGGCTTACCGTCATGGATATAGAGATAATCAGCGATTCCGAGATAGACATCCTTGCCACCGAGACCGAAGGAAAATGGCGTAACACCCGCATGAGCAACAGGATCGTTCGCATCCTGCGCACGACCGAAACGGTGTCGGACACGCTGCTCAGAAAACTCCACGAAAGCATGAAGCCGCGCAACGCAACGCGTGTCATAGTCGTCAGCACCGGCGACTACTCGCAGGTGGCGGCCGAATTCGCGAGTACGCGGCCCATCGATCTTCTCGGCAAGGCAGATATTGTCCGGCTGTTGAAATCCGCCGAAGCCTGAAAAGCGAAACGGCGAATGGATTTTATCGATCATATCCTGAGCGACATTCCCCTCTTCCGCCATTGCAGGGACGAGGAAATCGGACGTCTGCGCGGCGCCGGGCGAATCGTTAACGTTCAGCGCGGAAAGATTTTCGATCCCGGCAAAGACAACTCCCTCGGCGTGGTGATAACGGGGCTCTTCGAGATGGAAGCCCCCGGCCGGGGCGAGGTCGTCTGCATGGCGTCGGGCTCGTTCTTCGGCGACATCCCCTTTACGCAGAACCGCCACCGCGGGCAGGTGCGGGCGCTCGTTGATTCATCTCTCTTTGTGTTCGAGGTTAAAAGCGTCTACCGTTTTTTCCTCAATTCCTACAAGGCCATGCGCGGATATCTGCGCACCGTCGGCGCGATGGGATTCGAGCTCTCGTCCGTGGCAAAAAAGTACGGTGGCAGGGCGGCGCGGATTATAACGGTGTTCGGCCAGACGGAAGCTTCGGGAAAGTCCCTGCTCTCGTCTTTTCTCGGCCTTTGCTGCGCACGCGAGGGGAAGACGATAATCCTCGATGTATCGTATACCGGCGACTCGGTGTTCAATATCTTTGAAAGAAAGATCACCACGGCCGTATCCCAGAAGGACGAGGAGGACCTTGCCGCCGATTTATTCATTGATGAGCGTATCGAATCGGTCGACGACAACCTCTCTCTCATGAACATCGCCTTTGGCTCAAGGGTCAGGGTCAACCCCGAAATACTCTCGCCTATCCTCTTCGCGCTGTCGCGGGAATACCGGTTTATCGTCATGGACCTGTCCGGGCGCGACGACGCACTGCGCGACAGGGTATTCGATTTGTCCGATGTCATCTTTCCGATTGTAACCAGCCCGAAGGAGCGGAGGGCGCTCTATCCGCTGCTCGACTCAGGCCTTCGCGAGGGGCAGCGGGTACTGTACACGCTCAACGCCTTCCATGCGCGCTCGACGCGTTCGTTCGAGGGCGGCATAATTCTCGAGGACCTTGGCGTTACGAAAAAGGCCCCCGCGCACGAAACCCTGAAAGAGCGCACCGGCGGCGAGAACGCCGCGGAGTTCATGGAGTTTATACGGGGCAGGAAGCGCGGCATGGTGCTTGAAACGAGACTCGCCGATTCCGTGGCCTACGCGGGTTTTCTCGCGGCCTTCCAGCGTGCCGGCAGGAAAGTCGACCTTCTTTATTCTTCCGGCATGAGCTACTGTCATGCCGCTCTTTACGCGCTAATGGAGGATGAAGAATCCTTTCTTCAGGCGGTGGAGTCTTTTTTCTCGGAGGAACGCATCAACGCCATGCTCGGCATCACCTTCCCCGACGAGTTCATCATCAAGAGCGCTGGAGCGGCCCGCCATGCCCGCGAACTGGCAGGTTCGGCCCGCATCGAGATGTTCAGGAGCCTGCCCACGGCCATGCTGGCGGACGAGCGCGGGGAGGGGGTTCGCGTCTTCAGTACGGGCGGGCTCGCGGAATGCATGGCGGCCTCGTTTATGCTCCATCCGGTCTGCGAATCGGTTGAAATTGCCGGGGGTCTGTATCATTCAGGCTTCCCGCGGAGAAGGGTGCGCCCCGAGGAACTGCTCCGTACCGACGTTGACGAGGTTCTCTCGGTCTCGGTGCGGAACCGGGACAGGCTCCGCTTCCGCGACAGGCGGGTTTTAAAGTTTTACGACCGGTATCTGGACCATTGCTCTCTTATACTGCCGGAAGGCCGTCCGGGCGGAATTACATCGAAAAACATTGTAATTGAAATCGACGAAAGCGAGTATAATTTTAAAAAAATACTGGAACTTTCGGACGAGCTCTCGAATAAATTGTTGAAGGAACACGGACTGTAACATTTACGGAATGGCCGGCCCTCGGGGCGCCGTATCCGGTGCGGAAAACAGACTAAGGAGAGATCGATGCGTTCGAAGCTGACGAACATCCTGCAGGTGGTCATTCTGGTCAGCGGTGTGTTGTATATCACCGCCGGCATCGCATTTTATCTGTCGCCGCTTTTCGTCGGATCCCTCCTGGGTCTGCCGCTGGCCGAGGACTGGTTTAACCAGATCAAATACGACGCCTTCGTCGCTCCCCTCTATTTTGTCACACGGGGCTTTGCGGCGATGGTGTTTTCAGCGGGGGCATCGATGGTACTGCCGCTCTTTGACCCGCTCAGGTACAGGGGGCTGGTATATTTTACGGGAATTTTATTTCCGCTTCTGGCGTCATGGGTTCTTATCAAAAACGGGCTTGCCTTTCAGCACACGCTGGCGGTGGCGCTGGGGGTGATGTTTTTATTTGTGCTTGTCATTACGGCGGCGGCGCTAGCGATTACGAGAAAGTCCGCCCGTTCAGGCGAAGAGTGAGCAGTCTGCCGGGGATGAAGAAAACCGGAAAAACGCACTCCTGTTTTGCATCCGGTGAGTCCGGATTGTTCCGGTTTCGCGACGTAACGGCTAAAATCAAGGAGGAATAAATGGATCTTAAAACAAGAAAAGTCGATAACGTCATTGTAATCTACCTGAACGGAAAACTTGATGTCCATGTGTCCGCCGATGTGGAGAAGGAAATCAACAGGATAATCGAGCAGGAAGCGCAGTGCAGCCTGCTTCTCAACCTGGGACAGGTTGAATACATGAGCAGTTCGGGCCTGAGGATTTTCGTTTCCACCATGAGGGTGCTCAAGGAATCTAAACGGAAGCTTGAGCTCTGCAACATGAATAACGCGGTCAAGAAGATATTCGAGGTCGTGGAGCTCATGGATATGTTCGAAGTCTACGAAACGGAGGAAGAGGCGCTCAGGCATTTCTGACCCGGGGTTCATTCAAATGAGCATTAATGGGATTTTCCGGATGCGCGAAAAGCCCCACAGTGCCGTCGGCGGGGGCTTCGTGGGTGACATTCCCGCTTTCATCGATCGCGACAAGCTCGTCTCGATGACGGCGGGTATCGGCGCGGGCATTCGTAATTATCTTCTCTTCCAGAGGTTTTCAACGTACCGCTGGCCGTACTGGGTAAACCGGCTTGCGGACGGGGCATCCCGATCGGGGAGCGGCATACTGCCGCCCCAGCTCGCCAATCACTCCAACAGGGACTGGTTGTATTTTACCAACCTTCTCTCGAGCGATGCATTGCGGATCGATCCGTCTGGCATGCTCTCTCCGACCTACGCCGGATGGTCGGTGGAGACCTGGGTCGTCATCGGGCAACGTGTTTTCAGGCCCCAGGATCTTGCCGGCGGGATAGAGCAGGAACGAGACCCCCTTACCTCCATCATAAAAACCGGATGGAAGGAAAAGGAATTCGGCCTGACCCAGACGGTGTTCGGCGCGCGCACGGGTGTTGACGAGGCCGTTGTCGCGCTCGAGTCCTTCTTACCTAAAAAGTCCGATGGCGCACTCCTGCTGGTGGTGTTTCGACCATATGACACAACCCTGCTGGGTACGGTCGGCGAGATCGAATACAGAAAGGACTCGAGAACGGTGAGGATCGACGGCTCGGAACGCGCGGTGATGGAGGCCAGGCCTGATTTCGTTACGACCGGCTCCGGCCTGTCCGGAGACCTGACGCCGGTCGCCGGCTCGCGGGACGCGCTTAAGGCCTCGTGCGAGTTCGGCATGGCTACGCTCGCGCTCGGGTACGTTCTCCCTAAGGGCTCGCGGAAGATCCACATCCGGGTCAGCCTTTCGCGGAGGAACGCGATAGCCCCTTCGCGGTTTAATTACGCGCACGCTGTCGAGGAATTCGGCGCTTTCGCCGGCCTCAGGATAAAAAGCGGGATTAAACTTTCCTTCCCGGAAGAGCCGGTTGTGCGCTGGCTTTACGCGTCCAAGCTTTCCCTGCTCAATGCGATCAACCGCGAGACCGGAGCGGGAAGGCGCGATTTTAATTCGGTGGCGATGAAGCGCTCGTGCCTTATGGTCTGCGCGTGCAACCGGATGGGGTACCATTCGGAAGCAGAGGGAATAATCCGTTCGATCATGCCGCGTTTTGAGGGGGTCGTCGAGCCGTCGTTTGATCGGAATATCGGCGCCGCTTACCTTGTTTCGGCGTTCGCGGACTGCTTCATCCACTCGCGCGATCTGGATTCCATCAGAAAGGGTTATGCGGCGCTGAAAACAGCGACCGGATCACTGTGCGATTATTCCAGCGGAGTCAAATCGGTCTCTCGCCGTGAGGGAGGCAACTCCCTCGGTTTTTATCTCACGGCTTCGCCTCACGTCTACGACCTCGTGTTGATCTGCAACGCCCTTCGCCAGTATTCCTATCTCGCGCGCTGTATGGGACTTTTCGGCGACGAAAACAGGTTCGCGAAAGAGGCGAAGCGGCTGGGTGGCATCATAGCCGCGGAGCTTCGCACATTGTTTCCCGGGGGAGAAGGAAAGGCCGTGTCCGGTAATCCAGACGAGCGCCTGGACGGCGGCGGGGCGGCCGGATACATGGCCGCGGCCGGCTATCCATTCAGAATAGAGGAACTCTCCACGGACGAACTCGGCGCAATGGTCAGCGGATTGGCGGAACTGTACGGCGGCGTGCCGCTCTATGTAAGGGCGCTCGGTGGCTGGGATACGGTGCTGTCCCTCCTGTTCGCCTCGAACCTCATCTTTTGCCGCGATATGCGGTATTACGGGCTCATAAGCGAATTAATGAGAAGGGGTGGGAAGCGCTTCTCCTTACAGGAGATACTTCATCCCGGTTCGGGGGCCGGCATAATGGGTGACGGCGATTCGGTCGAGGCGATGGCGGCGTTCGCCATGACGATCCGCAACATCCTGTTTATGGACTTCGAGAACCGGCTGGATGTGCTGCCGGCGCCGCGTGAGGAGTGGTTTCGCCCGGGCTCGGAGATCGTGGTACAGGATGCCCCGTCGCGCTTCGGCCCGATAAGCTTCAAGGTCGTCTCCTCGGGGAGCGAGGTGCAGTACAGGTTCATCGATCTGCCGAAATTTGTCCCGCCCGAGATCATGATAAACCTGCCATTCAGGGCGAAGATCAGGCAGGAGAGCGATTTCGTCATCAAGAAGGACTTCGGCAATGCCGTAACGATCAACGGCTGGCCTACCATCGTGAAATTTTTTCGCTAAGCCGGGCGGTAACGGGTACCTGGAAAATGCTTATTACCTTTATTCTTATCATCCTCGGAGGCCTGGGTGCGGTCGGGTATTACCTCGTCTATATCCGGCCGAAATTTGATCCGGTTCGAAGGGCCGAGCTGTTTGAAAAGCAGGGCATGCTGAAGGAATCGATAATAGAATACCGTAAGGTGCTGGAAAACCGTCCCGGCGACCCGACGGCGCACTACAGGCTGGCCGGACTTTATATGAAACTGGACGAGATAGACCAGGCCATAATCCAGTTTGAGGAACTGCTGCGAATCGGCAAGTTTACCTACGAAATAGAGCCGCTGGACGTTCAAAAAAAACTCGCCCATGCCTACTACCTGCGGGATGATATCGAGAAGGCCTTCCGCGGATATCTCGAAATACTCGGTCACTATCCGGCCGATGCCGAAGCGCTCTATCATGTCGCTTTTATCGCCCTCGGACAGGAGGAGTTCGATTTCGCCCAGAAGTATTTTGACCGCCTGGTCAAGATCAGCAGGGAGGATTTCGAGGTGTTGTTCGGGGCCGGCATTACGAGTTATCAGAACCAGAAGACCGCCGAGGCCATCAATTATTTCAAATCCGCCCTTGCCCTGCGTCCGAATTCAGACGCGGCGAATCTGGCCATGGCGTTCGCTCTCCAGCGGAGGAGGGACTTCAAGCAGGCGATTCCCCATGCCTCGGCGATCGCCGACAGGGCCCAGGAGTTCGAGGTGCGATACGTGGCAAAACGGCTCCTTGCCTTCCTTCTCGTGCAGTCAAAAAAGAACGACGAGGCGGTAAAGGGCTTCGAGAACCTGCTGCACACCGCCCGCGAGAACGAGTCGCAGGGCGAGATAATGCTCGCCCTGTACGACCTTGGATACGCGTGTATCAGGGCCGAACAGGTCAACAAGGCCTATGAATACTGGAACGAGCTGTACCAGATCGACAAGACCTATAACGAGATCAACCGTCTGGTGACCATGCTGCGAAGGGAGATGGACGTCGGGTACCGGCAGTCCCGCGACGATTTCGAGGCCTCGGTGATGGACAGGGTAGATGACTGGAGCGCCGGCGCGTTTCCAGCGGATTTTATATGGCAGATCTGCGGATTGAAGAGCGACAGACCCCTGGATATTAAAAACATCATGGTCACGACGCGCATCGGCGTCGCACGCGAGGTTGATAGCGAGGTGCGCCTGGCGGCGGGCTCCGGAGACAGGCTTGAAAAGCTTCTGAAACTTGATACTGAGAATTTCCGCATTATGGCGAGCAGGGTGGTCACGAAGATGGGCTACCGGGTCGACCAGATAATGCAGACATACCGTGAAGCGGACGGTGTCGATTTTATGGCCACCTCCAACGCCACGAAGGAAAAGGTGCTCATCTGGGTCAGGCGCTGGTCCAAGACCATGGTAGGCGAGATACCGCTTCGAAATTTCGCCCAGGCCATAAACGATATCAAGGCCAAACAGGGCATTTTCGTCACCACCGTCGACCTGACCGAACCCGCCAAGAACAACCTCGGCAAACAGCAGAAAGTCATGGTGGTGTATCCCGGCGAGCTCGATGAATACCTCAGGGGAATCCTCTGAACATGGAGAGCGTTTTCGGCGCCGTCCGTCCCGTTTCCCTGGACGGGGTCGATCTTCTGAGCACCACCTACCGGGTGTCGAGGAAGCGCCCCCTCGAGGGGCTTGTGAAATCAATAGAACGCTTCGGCCTGCTTGAAAGTCCGGTCCTTCTTCGGGAGGCCGGGCGCCTGGTTCCGGTTTTCGGCCACAACCGCCTTGCCGCGCTCGAGCGCGCCGGTGTCGAAAACTTCAACGCGGTTGTCGCGGATGTGATTGATCCAATTGCCTACAGGGACCGTGCGGTGCTGAAATGCTCCCGTAACGAGGCGGGGCCCGTGGGCAGGATGGGGATGGCGGCCATACTCCGAATGCTGGGGCTCGGGGAAGAGGAACTTTCGCGGACGGTCCGGCACGGCCTCGAGCTCCCCGCGGAGTTCTCTTCGGCCGAAATGGCCGGGTCCGTTATGAGGCTTCCCGGGCGCCTGAGGGACTACATCGATCTTCGCGATGTCGGCTTCAAGGTGATTAAAGGCCTCCTGGGACTCCCGGCCGAGGCACACGATTTTCTGGCCGGCAGAATGGATGAATCCGGTATCCGTGTCAACGTTTTCAGGGACATCGTGGAGATGATGTCGGACATCCTGAGAAGGGACGGGACGCTCGCGGCCGTGTTCGCGCTTCCGACGCCCGAGACCGGGGATCGGAGAAGGGACGAACAGCTTCTGCACGATGGCATTTATTCCCTCAGATATCCCGCCTATTCCGAACTGAAGGAGAAGGCCGGCCGGATCGCCGCGGAGATAGAACGCGGCGGTTGTTCGGTGGGCATTCCGCCGTTCTTCGAAGGCGGAGAGGTTTCGCTCACCGTCCGCTTCGGCCGCGGGGACAATGAAGAATCAATACGCGGAAAGCTTGCGGGGATTGACGCAAGGAGAATTGGAAAGCTTGTCGGCCTGCTCTAATCCCTGAAAAATCTGTCCATGGCTTCAATCGCCCTGCGGAATGTCTCCTCGAGAGAAAGGCCGGACTTGTAACCCGCGGCATTCTTGTGTCCGCCGCCGCCGTTCGCTATGGCGATTTCCGCTACGTCGTGATCGCCTTTTGTACGCATGCTCACCTTTACCGGGCCGCTCGAATCCTGCTTTACCAGTATGCTGGCGACGACTCCGTGTACGGTGAGCGGCACGTTGATTGCAAGCTCGCCTTCCGAGAAGCTCGCCCCCGATCTGTCTATCATGTCCGGCGTAAGTTTCATCGCGATAAGCCTGCCGCCGTGATGTACCTCCATCGTTGAAAGGATCATCGCGCGCAGGGAAAAGCTGGCCAGGGAATTATTTTCGTATATGTGCTCGTACGATTTGAACGGGTCGGCGCCGAGTTCAACGAGGTGACCGGCGATCCTGAAGGTTTCGGGCGTCGTCTTGGGATAGCGGAACGAGCCGGTATCGAAGAGCATTCCGGCGTAAATGGCCTGGGCGGACTTGGAGCTCGGTGTCATGCCGAAATATGCGAAGAGGCTGTATATTATCTCGCAGGTCGACGATGCCTCGACCTTGATAAAGTTGGACTCCAGCTTGTCCTGGCCGCCCTCATGGTGGTCGATGATGAAGACGTCTCTGACCCTGCCTCTGAGTTTTTCAAAGATGGATCCCACGTTGTCGAAATCGTTGGTGTCAATAACGAAAACGGCATATTCTTCGAGCGGGTGCGGGAGAACGGTGGGATCTCCGTATACATTGATTTCATGTTCGGGGTCGACGAACATGAACTTGTCGGGGACCGGGTCCGAATTCAATATCACGGACTCCCTGCCCATGATGGTGAGTATCTCGCGAAAGCCGATCTCGGCGCCGAGTCCATCGCCGTCGGGGCTCTCGTGCGTGGAAATGATGAACCTGCCGTGCCGGGACAGGAAGCTCTCGAGATTGGCAAATCCCCGGTGCATTACCGTCTAGACCCGCGCGGCCCCGTTTTTAAGCAGGGGGAAACCGAGCTCTTCCCGTATCTGGAGATAGCGTTCGGCGCAGCGCCGCGCGATGTTGCGGACCCTGGCGATGTAGCCGACGCGTTCGGTGACGGATATCGCGCCGCGGGCATCGAGCATGTTGAATATGTGCGAACACTTAAGCACGCAATCGTAGGCCGGAAGCACCAGTGGTAAATCTTTGTATTCGAGAATGGAAAGGCACTCCTTTTCGAACAGGTCAAACAGCTTGAAATGAAGGTCCACCGATGCGATGTTGAAATTATAATGCGAGAATTCCAGTTCGCTGCGGTAATGAACGTCGCGGTAAAGGACATTCTCGTTCCATTTGATGTCGAATACGCTGTCGACCCCCTGAATATACATGCAGATACGCTCGAGCCCGTAGGTCAGCTCGACCGGGATCGGATCAAGCTCGAAACTTCCGCACTGCTGGAAATAGGTGAACTGGGTGATCTCCATGCCGTCAAGCCAGACCTCCCAACCAAGCCCTGACGCACCGAGGGTTGGCGATTCCCAGTCGTCCTCGACGAAGCGGACGTCATGCTCTTCAAGCCTTATTCCCAGATGGCGCAGTGAATCCAGGTAGAGGTCCTGGACGTTGAGCGGTGAGGGTTTAAGTATGACCTGGTACTGGTAATAATGCTGCAGGCGGTTGGGATTGTCGCCGTAACGGCCGTCCGTGGGACGCCTCGAGGGCTCGACATAGGCGACGTTCCAGGGCTCGGGCCCCAGGGCGCGCAGGAAGGTCGCGGGGTTGAAGGTACCGGCGCCGACCTCAAGATCGTATCCCTGAATGATGATGCATCCCTTCCGGGCCCAGTATTCATTCAGCCCGGCGATTATATCCTGAAAATACATGTATGATCCCCCTGTCCAAACCTTCGCTTAATACGCGACAGGTGCGGGAATTAGTCAATTCTTTTTAGGCTTTGATCTGCGGTCAGCGGGCGGTGGTATTCGCCTCGTAGGCTTCCCTGAGGACCTTGTGGAGCATTTCGAAGTTTTTTTTGTTGTTAAGGTTGAAATATTCCAGCACGTCCTCATCGACGATCTCAAACCGACAATTACGGTTCTCTATCTCGTTGAAAATATAGGAAAGGTAAACCGTATATGCCAGGTCGCGGTAGCGCTCGGGCGCCATGTGCGGACGGTGATGATATTCGATGGCCTTTACCAGCGCGTCGTTGAACTTCCATTTCTTGCAGATCAGGCTTCCAAGCGTGCTGTGGCTCACCCCCAGGGTTATTTCCTCGATGACGGCCGTCTCCGCGAGGTTCCTGTTCCCGGTGATCTCGGCGAGCCGGTTGATCTTTTCGGGGCCGATGGAGAGAAGGACGATCCTGCCGATATCGCAGAGGAGGGCGGCGAGATAGGCGAATTCACTCATCTTGCTGTGCTTGATCTGCATGGCGATTCGCTGGGAGTAGAAGGCGGTTTTATAGGAGTTTTTCCAGATCGTTTCAAATTTCTTATAACGGGAGTCGAGTACTTTCTGGACGCCGGTGGCGACAAGGAGCATGTTGATACCCTTGGTCCCGATTATCTTCACCGCCTCCTCGATTGTCTCTATCTTCTTGATGGTGATATAACCGGCGGAATTTGAGAGCTTTAAAAGCGCCGTCGTGAGACCCGGATCGCGCTTTATGCTGTCGGCTATCTCCCGTATGGTCGAGTCGGGATTTGCGCATAGGCGCTGGATCTCTATGATATTTTCCGGGAACGAGGGGATGTTCTCCAGTTCCTGTAAAATGCTCTCGGCGATCTTTACGCTGAACTCGCCGGCGTCGGAACGCCTGGGGATGTTGATTTTGGCTATGGTCAGCTTGCCGTCGGTTGATATGCTGAAGGTTTCCGGCGGCAGGCCGATGTTTTTAAAGAGGATGAGCGCCATGGTGAGACCGAGGCCAGCGCCCTCGGAATCGTCGAGTACGTCGTCGAACGCGTCCGAGATGTCCCTGTAGGAATAGGCCTTTTTGACCCTCGACTCGATTTTAACGAGCTCTTCTTCGAGTATGGGGATATTGTTGATGATGCTTATGCGGAGGTTCTCGGGAAGGACCTTGAAGAAGACGCGCACGACCAGCTTGGCTTCCGGCAGTTCTTTCAATATCGATGATTCTTCCGAGAAAACCTCCTCTTTAAAGGTGTCCATGCCCGAGCGATACTCTTCTTTTTTTCGTATATCCAGGCCTTTTTTCCTGAAAAAGAGCCTTTTGGCGTTGGCCTTGACGGCATTATTGATGAGTTCTTTGAGTACGGTGAGCAGCATATCCTTCATGTACAGGATATCGTAGTTTTCGAGCTCGCGGTGGAGCACCTTGATCAGGTGCTCCTCAACCAGAGGACTCATAAGCGAAAACTGAATATAGAAGTCCTCCCCGTTCCGTATCGCTTCTTTGAAATTGGGAGGATTTAATACGACCTGATTTTCGATGGTCCCTTCCAAGGCCCGCTCCTCATCACAAACTGATTGGTTTATTTGTATCCAGCCAAACGGTCGCTGCAGGCCGTAGACGCCGCAGCACCGCTAACATCCCCGCTAATTATCAGATACGTACTATAAATGAACATGGTTCATTTAATAAAGCACTTTTTTAAAGGTACGAGAATCGACGGTAAATATTTTTAAACGCTCCCTCGAAAAACCCGTAGGCCCCGAAGTAAACCTGGTCTTCGCCGAGCTGCCCGAAACCACGGGCATATCCGATAAAAGCGCGCAGATCCATCATATAACCGGCCGTAATCCTTATATGGGTCTCCGCCCCGGCTGCCGGCCTGAATCCCCCGATATCGGCCCTGCCGTTCCAGGCGTTGCCATACTCAAAGAAAACACGTGCCGAAAGATCGCGGAAATATAAAGGCACCATTCGGAAACCGCCCTCGTGCTGGAACACCGGCAAGCGGTATTCCAGGGTGCCGGAGGCGACCCTGTCGGCATACAGCGCTCCGGCCGGGTAGCCCCGCAGGCCGAACTCGTCTTCGTCCGAGGCCGGTGGGCCGGTTTTTCCCTTCTCAAATCTGCCCAGCGTGTACGGCGAAAGGTGCGCCGGGTTGTTGAATGAAGCGCCGCCACGCAGTCGAACCATCAGCACGTTGTTGCGGGCGATTCCGGTCTGATACCGTGAAAACTCGGCACGGACCTTCGAGAATGAGAGATCGGAACCGATCGCTTCATTATATATATCGGCTATGACGGCGAAATCCATACCATCTTCTTCGCTTATTGAATAGGGGTATTCGTGAGCCCCGGAATAGGTCCATGTGGCGCTTGCATGGGCCAGCCGGTCCCTGAAGCGTTCGATGTTTCCGCCTAACGGGGCGGAAACGTCCGTTATATCTTCCTCGTACCGGTATGACAGTAGCAGGCTGTGGGCGTACAGGAAGCGAACAAACGGCACCTCGATGCCGCCGGCGACTGCCCGCCCCAGCGTCCGTTTAACGCCGAAGGGCAGGTCGTCCGACCAGGGGAAACGGTCCTCGCCGTAGAACAGCGCCTCGTTTTCATAGCGGAACAGTAAATTAGGATACAAGCCGGCATAGAGATAGTTGAAGTCAATCACGGCGCGTCGCT
>JBFZEY010000437.1:0-6141 GCA_041306625.1 Spirochaetota bacterium
CGGCAGAGTAACGGAATCCTTCCGCGCCAACTCGATGGTTCTTTTACCGGTCGATAATATTTACGCCATAGCGGCGATCGCTTCCTCCGAAAACGAGAAGAGGATATCACGATCGGTTAAAAACCCGCACAAACTCTATGTCAGACTGATCTCATCATTCAGGATGCTCGACGATATGGCGAGTCTTTCGAAAAACGATTATGATTTTCTAAATCGGGTGTGGCCGGATGAGATTACCGTCATATTAAAAAGAAAAAACGCGGAACGGCCCGGTGATACGATCGGTGTTCGCTTCCCTCGGAGCAGGTTCCTGCAGTCGATAATCACCGCTGTAGACGCTCCAATCATATTCTCGCATCTGTACAGGACCTTTACCAAGAGAGCGCTGTATAAACGCGAGGACCTCGAGAAGGCATGCAAGGGACAGGTCGATCGTGCGCTCATCGTCGAGGAATTGTGCCGGAAGCATCCTCCGGCGACCATAATCGATATAAGCGGAAGGGGCATCTCAGTCGTACGGGCGGGGCGTGTCTCGATCGAAGAGATTAAATCGCTTTTCTTCCTTCGAAAAAGCGAAGAAGAGGAGTATTAAGTATAAAAGCTCTTCGAATCGTTCGGATTGACAAAAAGGTGATTGCGTCCGAATAGCCTGATGGAACCGCGCGAAAACCCGCCGCGCGATATGTTTTTAAGCGCAGGCAAAATTATGTCACGCCTCGACAGTATTTTCTTCCCGATGCCGGAGGCCGCATAGCATGCGGCGATGCCGTCCAGTTCGACGATGACGAAAAAAACCGGTCGGGTTTTTGCCGGCGTCGTCGAACCGAAGATGTCCCGCACCTCGAGCAGCATGCCATTGCGGTTCAGTGAAAAACCGTTTTTGCCCGGATCATCCCAGAAATCGGCCTTACGGTATTCGAGGATTTCGAGTTTTCGGTATGGCATGATAAAATACGAGCCATTCCTCTCGAAGGTTACCCATTGATGCTTAATGGTCAAGGTATGCCCGGTGACCGCCGCACGAGTGTTACTTTCGTCAGGTGAATGGTCCATGCGTGGAAATTCGCTGAAACTCGTATCGCGCAACTCCTTTATCCTAGAATGAAGATAATAAAGCGCGTTGAAATTAATTCCCTCGAGGGAATACCGTTTCCTGTACTCGCGCATCAGCGCTTTGAGCCTCAATACATATTCGCGTCCATGCAAGGTATTAACACCAGCGTAAATTGAGGCCAGTGATTCGATACGGTCCATCGCCTCATCGTACAGCGAATCGAAATCAGAGTACTTTTTCTCAAGGAGCGCGATCGATGATTCGAGTGAAGCGGAAATCTCCTCTATTACCTGCAGACCGTTCTGCCAGAATTCCCGATGCTTGTCGTATCCTGTCAGATGTGTCCTTGCGTTGTCGCTTAAATTGACCGCCATCATATTTAAATATTGTCAGCGTGCGGAAGAAAAGTCAATAGATTTGTTCAATCGTGATCTAGGTTATCTTTGAAGAAAAACCGGGATATGAAAATATTTCAGATACTATCGCGATATAAAAGACGGAACGGGTTTAAAATAGTATTGATAAAAAAACAATGTTTTAGAATACTCAACTTCAACTGCCAGGTCAAGGATATATGGTCATACCAGGCGGACCTGTCAGATCTGGTGAAAATTACGTGACCTCAGACGCGATCTATGCGGGGTGAATGAAATTTAGATTTGAATTTTCCGGTTGTTACAATTAGAGTATCTCGATAGGGGATGATCGTACGTTGAATTCAGATTTCTGAGTTCTATTGATTTAAATTCAACTATGTCTTGCCGGGGGATAACGCATTTTTCCGGAACTCAAGGCGGGCTGGTTTCTGTCGTTATCATATCGGATGTGCTTTTACTCGATCGCGTTTATGGTCGGATGAGTGAATGAAGATTCCATCATCATCTTATATGAAAGGAGAATATCCATGGCTTCAACAATAAAAAAGCGGGTTATGAAATCAATGGACGGCAACATGGCCGCGGCTCATGTTGCCTATGCCTTCACCGAAGTAGCGGCGATATATCCGATCACTCCATCCTCGCCGATGGCTGAATATACCGACGAGTGGGCGGCGCACGGCATGAAGAATATTTTCGGCGACCAGGTGCACGTAGTGGAAATGCAGTCCGAGGCCGGCGCCGCCGCCGCCGTACACGGGTCTCTCCAGGCCGGAGCGCTCACCACCACCTACACGGCATCGCAGGGATTGCTCCTCATGATCCCCAACATGTATAAGATATCGGGCGAACTGCTTCCGGGGGTTTTCCATGTAAGTGCCCGCTCGCTCTCCGCGCACGCTCTTTCAATTTTCGGCGATCATGCGGATGTGTACGCGGCACGACAGACCGGTTTCGCCATGCTGGCTACCGGTAGCGTACAGGAGATCATGGATCTCGGGGCGGTCGCGCACCTGGCGGCGATCAAGGGGCAGGTTCCCTTCATGCACTTCTTTGACGGCTTTCGATCCTCGCACGAAATACAAAAGATTGAGATCATCGAATTCGATGAGCTGGCCGCCCTGCTCGATAAAGACGCTCTGGCACGGTTCAGAAAAAACGCCCTTAATCCGAATAAACCGGTGACACGCGGAACCGCGATGAACCCGGATATATACTTCCAGTTTCGCGAAGCCTCTAATCGCTGGTATGACGCTATCCCGGACATCGTCGAACACTACATGCAGGAAATGAGCCGCATTACGAGCAGACAGTACCAGCCGTTTGTCTATTACGGCGCCGAGAATCCCGACCATGTTATTATGGCGATGGGATCGGTCACAGAAACGATCCAGGATGTAATCGATCACCTTGTGTCAAACGGAGAGAAGGTGGGTCTTATCAAGGTGCATCTCTACCGACCGTTTTCTGAAAAGCACTTCTTCAAAGCGTTTCCGAAATCAGTAAAACGCATCGCGGTGCTTGACCGGACCAAGGAACCCGGCGCGATGGGCGAGCCACTCTATCTCGACATCAAAAATCTGTTTTACGGCAAAAAGGATGCTCCCGTGGTCGTTGGCGGTCGATATGGTCTCAGTTCGAAGGATACCACCCCGGGACAAATACTTGCAGTATATGAAAACCTGAAACTTGCAGATCCAAAAGACGGCTTCACCATCGGTATCGTCGACGACGTCACCTTTAAATCGCTTCCCGTTATGGACAATGTGGACGTGGTCCCGAAAGGGACCTTCAGTGCCCGCTTTTATGGTGTGGGCTCCGACGGTACGGTCGGCGCGAACAAGAATTCAATTAAAATTATCGGTGACAATACCGATCTCTTCGCGCAGGCCTATTTCGCTTATGACTCCAAGAAATCGGGCGGAGTAACCGTGTCACACCTTCGCTTCGGTGAGAAGCCGATTCGCTCGACCTATCTCGTTACTAGGCCTGATTTCGTCGCATGCCATGTTCCCGCGTATCTCGACAAGTACGATATGCTTCGGGGGATAAAGCAGGGAGGCACGTTTTTATTGAACAGCCTGTGGGACGCCGATGAGACCAAAAAACGCCTACCCGACAAAGTCAAAAAAGCTCTCGCCGAAAAAGGTATCAGGTTCTTCATCCTCAATGCCACACAGATTGCGGAGGACATCGGCATGTCCGGACGCACAAATACGATCATGCAGGCGGCGTTTTTCAAGGTGGCGAACGTCATCGCCTACGAAAAGGCCGTAACGGACATGAAGAACGCCATCAAGAAAACCTATGGCAAGAAGGGCGATGATATCGTCAACCTCAACAACGCCGCAGTCGAAAAAGGCGGAGACATGGTCGTGGAAGTCAAAATCCCCACAGAGTGGAAGACCATCACCCCGAAAGAGGAGCCGCCCGACGAGGGACTTCCCGAATTTATCGAAAAGGTCGTCTATCCCATGAACAGGCTCGAGGGCGACCTGCTGCCGGTCAGCGCCTTTATCGATCGCGCAGACGGTACATTTCCGCCGGGGACCACGGCCTATGAGAAGCGGGGAATCGCGGTCAATGTGCCGGAATGGCAGAGCGGGAACTGCATACAGTGCAACCAGTGCGCATATGTCTGTCCGCATGCGGTCATACGGCCCTTCCTGTTAAGCGAGGAAGAAAGAAAGAATATGCCGGAAGGAACCGTTACCATCGAGGCGAAGGGGAAAGGGCTCGATGGACTGCATTTCAAAATCCAGATAAGCCCGCTCGACTGCACCGGCTGCGGAAACTGCGCTGACGTATGTCCCGCAAAGCAGAAAGCGCTTATCATGAAGCCGCTTGAATCGCAGATTGCCGAGGCGCCACGCTGGGAATTTTTCACAAGCAAGGTGTCCATAAAGGACAATCTGATGAGCAAAACCACCGTAAAGGGCAGCCAGTTTGCGAAGCCCCTGTTCGAATATTCGGGTGCCTGTGCCGGGTGCGGGGAGACTCCTTATATTAAACTCATCACGCAGCTTTACGGAGAACGGATGATGATCGCAAACGCTACCGGCTGTTCATCGATTTACGGGGGTTCGGCGCCGGCCACGCCGTATTGCGTAAACGCGGAGGGCTGCGGCCCGGCATGGGCAAGCTCGCTCTTCGAGGATGCAGCCGAGTACGGATACGGGATGTTTCTCGGGGTTGGCAAGGTGCGCAACAGGATCGTTATCGCCGCCGAAAAATATATGACCGGCGGAGCCACGGCGGAACTTAAAGCCGCGCTGCAGGAATGGATGGACGGAAAGGATGACGCCGAAAAATCGAAGGCCGCAGCCGCGAAACTGGTCCCACTTCTGGAAAAGGACGGCGGCGAACTCGCCGCGGAGATTCTTTCGTTTAAAGATTACCTCGTAAAGCGCTCAATATGGGTATTCGGCGGAGACGGATGGGCATATGATATCGGCTTTGGCGGACTTGACCATGTGATCGCATCCGGCGAGGACGTCAATCTGCTGGTGCTGGATACTGAGGTTTACTCCAATACGGGCGGGCAGTCATCAAAGGCGACACCGGCGGCGGCAGTGGCCCAGTTCGCCGCCGCGGGGAAGCGCACCCGCAAAAAGGATCTCGGCCTTATGGCAATGAGCTACGGATATGTGTATGTAGCCCAGGTAGCCATGGGGGCAAGTCAGAACCAGTTCATAAAAGCGTTGGTGGAGGCCGAGGCCTATCCGGGACCGTCGGTGATTATAGCTTATTCGCCCTGCATCAACCATGGGCTTCGTGCCGGAATGGGCAAGTCGCAGGAGGAGTCCGCGCGGGCCGTGGAATCGGGGTACTGGCAGCTCTTTCGGTATAATCCTCTTCTCGAAAAAGAGGGGAAGAATCCGTTCGTTCTCGATTCTAAGGAGCCGAAATGGGATCAGTTTAAAGAATTCCTTATGGGTGAAGTTCGCTATACCTCGCTAAAGCGCGAATTCCCCGCGGCAGCGGAAGATCTTTTCAAGGCCGCGGAGGAAAACGCACGCTGGCGGTATAATACGTACCGGCGTCTTGCCGCTCTCGATTATTCGAGTTAAACAGGACCTTGACTGCACACACAAAGAGGGCGCGGGAAACCGTGCCCTCTTTATCGTATCGATGACCTTGCTTACAGGTGTTCCTGAATGTATGTCTTTAAAATGCTGCGCGCGGCTTCTGATATTTCGGTATACCGGAACGTAAGGTAGAAGACGTTTTCCTCCTGGATGGTCTTGTCGGCAATGACGATGGCGGTTATGCGCATCTTAAAATCCGAAAGAATGAAGTCAATGGTATATGACTGCCGGTAATCGAGTTTTTTTGACGTGCGTACGATAAGCTCATCCTGGTGGATCTTATGGATTACGGCGCTCTGTGAAGCGATATTGTTTTTGGATGATTCGGCTTGTGGCGATGATATCTGGGTAATGGTGCAGGGGATGATGGTGTCGATGAAGGGATGGCGTACTTCCTTACCCCTGTTGAATTCTTCCGGCAGCAGGATCGAAATAGAGTTGCTGGCGACGGAAAGAATCCTGGTTTTAAAAGAATATTCAGCGTCACCCGCCCTCCAGACAAACGCGTCTGCCTCGGTTCCCTCGGGAAGGTTTATTTCGCGAGGGCTTCGAAATGTGCCGAGCGTCAGTTGTCCGGGGTCAATCTGATTGATTTTACCGATGAATATGATTCCGTTTTTTG
>JBFZEY010000438.1:0-6087 GCA_041306625.1 Spirochaetota bacterium
ATGATGGTTGAGCACGGAAAACCGGCAGAGCAGTCAGGCCGCGGGCGGGGCCTGACGCACCACCACCTCGCAGACACCATCGCCGCGGTTGAGGTTTTTCGTGTGCCGAACATCGACGACGGCATCGCCTCCGAACAGGCCCCGCGCCAGCCCCTCGTATGTCTGCACGGTGACGATACCGCAGTCGGCAACGCCCGCCTTCGCGATCGCTTTCTGGGTCTGACATTCGGTGACCCGGACGATAATCTCGCCGTCTCGCAGCTCCACGCTCCGCCCGGCGATCCCCAGAACCTCGCTTAAAATATCGAGTGCGCCGAGGAAGCCCTCCGGCCATGCCGGCTCCGTAATCACGTTCTTCCGCAGGTATTTTCCGAACACGTACGAGAACTGCGACCACGCCTCGACGTCCATCTCCCACGCCTCCTGAATGCCGTGCTTTTTAGCCAGCGCGAGAAACCACGCACCGTCCATCCGCACGAAGGCGTATTGGGCTATTTTGAGAAGCTCTTCAGGCGACAGTTTGACGTTCTGCATCATGCGAGCATCCCTCCATCCACCACGAGGGTCGCGCCGGTGGTGTAACTTGCCAGGTCGGAGACGAGGTAGAGCACCGCTCCCGCCATCTCGTCGGGCTTCGCCACGCGGCCCATTGGAATGGACGGCAAAACGAACTTGAGGATGTCGTCGTTCGATGTAATCGCCGCGGCGAATTTGGTGTCGGTAAGCCCCGGAAGCAGCGCGTTCACGCGGATATTGAACGGAGCGAGCTCCTTCGCGAAGGACTTTGTGAGCGCGATCACCCCGGCCTTCGTAATCGAATAGATGGCCTGAAACGGCGCGGGCCTGATGCCGTTCACCGAGGCCACGTTGACGATCGCGCCGCCGCCCGAATCCTTCATCATCTTCGCCGCGTGCTGGCTCATGAAGAACATACCTTTGAGGTTTACCGCGAAGGTCTTGTCCCATACGTTCTCGTCCGCGCCCAGCACGTCGCCGAAGTAGGGGTTGGTCGCGGCGTTGTTGACGAGGATATCAAGCTTCTTATAACGCTTCCTGATCTCTTCGAAGAGGGCGTTCACCTGCGCCATCTCGCCCGTGTGGCAGGCGATCGCGTCGGCCGTTCCGCCGGCCTCCCTGATCTCGTCGCCTACCTTCTTCAAATCGTCGATCTTGCGGCTTGCCAGAATAAGCTCGGCGCCGTACGCGGCAAGCGTTTTAGCGATCGATTCGCCGATACCGCGGCTCGCGCCGGTCACCAGCGCCGTCTTCCCCTTCAGGCTGAGCTCCATCATGCGCCTCGCACCTCCGTAGTATATTCCTTTATGCGGCGCTTGTCATTCTCGCCGCCTGAACCGCTCGTCGTCTTTGGCCTGTTCGTATATTTCGCGCGCCTTCGCCAGGAGCGTCTCCCGCGCGTTCAACTCCGGGCTGTCCAGCACCACCTCGAGAAGCTCGTTCAGAATATGCCCGATGATCGGGCCCGGTTTAACGCCGAACTCGTCCATCAGCGCATAGCCGTCGATGTCGAGGTCGCGAACGGTGATGGCGTTCTCGGCTTCTATGACCCGGTCGATCCTGCGAAGCAGCTCGCGGATGGGCTGCGGCATACCGTCGCGCATGCCGTTGCCCCGCCGGTCGGCCATTCGGATCTCCAGGATGTCTTTGAGGTTTTCCACGCCTACCTTGCGCATGAATCGCCGCACCGCGCCGTCGGTCCACTCGTCGGTGTAGTGGAACATGTGGTTAACCACCAGGTTCGTCACGCGCTCAATCTCCTCGTTGGAGAACTTCAACCGCTTCATAACGCGTCGCGCGATGCGCGCACCGATCACCTCGTGATTGTAAAAAGTATGCTCGCCATCCTCGGCCGCCCTCCGCGTCGGCACCTTGCCCAGGTCGTGGAGCAGGGACGCAAGCCGAAGCACCGGGTCCTTTCCGGGTGCGGCGTCGCAGGAATAGATGCTGTGATAATAGATATCGTGGAGGTGATACTTGTTCTGCGTCATACCGTGGCTTGCGGCAAGCTCCGGCAGAAAAAGTCCCAGGAGTCCCGATTCGCGCATCCGCTCGAAGCCGATAGAGGGAAGGTCCGTCTCGAGGAGTTTCACAAGCTCGTCTCGAACCCGCTCCATCGAGACCATGGAAGCGATCTCCAGCGTCTTCGATATCGCGGCGAAGGTCTCCTCCTCGATGTCGAAATTGAGCTTGGCGGCGAAGCGGCAGGCTCGGAAGGTGCGCAGGCCGTCCTCGCCGAAGCGCTCCATCGGATCGCCGATGGTGCGGATGAGCCTGCGCTCCATGTCCGCGAGCCCCCCCACGTGGTCGATGAGCTCCTCGGTCCGGACGTCGCAGGCGATACCGTTGATGGTGAAGTCCCTGCGCCGCACATCCTCCTCGAGCGTCTTTGAGAAGCTCACCTCCTCGGGGCGGCGCCCGTCGATGTACTTCCCGTCGGAGCGATAGGTGGTCACCTCGTAAGCCTTCCCGCCGGAAAGCACCGATACCGTGCCATGCTTGATGCCGGTCGGGACCACTTTTCTGAAGAGCCTGCTCACCTGCTCGGGGCGGGCATTGGTGGCGAAATCGAAGTCGTCAACGTCGAAGCCCAGGATGATGTCGCGCACCGATCCCCCGACCAGGTAGCACTCGAAACCGGCCTCGAAGAAGCTATCGGCGATACGGCGTATATCGCGGTGCTTTTCCTTTGGAAGTTGTATTTTCATCAGCGGTGATTTCATGCATGGCGCTCTTCAGTTCTTAAAAGCTCTTTGCCGGCCCCGGGCGTCAGCGCCATGACGTATTCTGCGTACGACCATTATAGTCCAATGTCGAACAATATCCTTCCGCCGTTTCCGGCCTCGCGGCAGTGCCGCTCGACGGCGTCGCAGAAGCGCCTCGGATGGTCCAGTTCCTCGACGATGAGGTCACAGGAAATGCCGTCAACAAGAATATCCGGTGCGAATTCTTTCTCTTAAACCCCTCCGCCCACCCACTCCAGTTTTTTACACTTGAAGAAGCGCTCCGGCGCACCGGGGTGTTCGTCGGGATATCCCCGTGCGAATAGTATAAATCGATGACACCGGGGATGCCGCCCCCTCGTCCATGTCACCGGTGTAATAATTATACTGTTCGAGTCCGGACTGCTTTTTATCGGGCACGTCCGGGGAAAAATCGGTCGATCGGAGCACCACCAAAGGCGAGACTTCCCGTAAGGGCGGAATATGGCCCTGGATTCGGGCCGGTTCGAGCATCGTGAAATCGTCCATTCCCATGAAGGGAACCCGTCAATTGGTTATCTCGGAACCCGCCGACGGGCGCGCCGATATCT
Source organism: Spirochaetota bacterium (assembly GCA_041306625.1). GTDB lineage: Bacteria > Spirochaetota > UBA4802 > UBA4802 > UBA5368 > MVZN01. The sequence continues at coordinate 3,329 of JBFZEY010000438.1, forward strand.
CCTTCGACGGCTCCGATTCGTGGTTGTGCGGAGTGTCGGGCCGGTACGAATCGTAGGCGCTTACCGCGAAAAAGTACAAAACGTTATTTTTAAGAACGGGAAACGCGAGAAGCTTCCTTCGGTCAAGGGCCATGTTCTCCTGTATGAGTTCGTTGGTGATGTCGATCTCGATATGGTTTCTTCCGGCCGCAAGGGCATTGTCGATACGCCTTCCGCCCGCCATGGCGATGATCCCGTCATATTTCCCCGGCGAGGTGCCGTAGTAAATCCGGTATCCAAGTATATCGTGCTCAACGCTTTTTTTCCATCTCAGCCGCACCATCGCGTCGCCGGTCTTCACCGTCTCTACCATAATCGGCGGGCGCGGTGCCGGGTCCAGCTGGTACTGGATCTCGGCGCCGTACCAGCGGGGCGAGCGGGCGCCGTCGGGAGAGGCGAGCAGGTGGGCCCGCCACTGGTAGTATTTGCCGCGCAGGTACATCCCGTCAGTCTTTTTAAGATAGATATTGCGCTGGTTGTTCTCGATGCGGTACCACCTCGGGGCCTCCCCGTTGCGATCGAAGAGGTCGTCGCTCGTACGGAACTCCATCCAAATGTGCGTGTTCTCTGCATGCAGCTCCTCCCACTGGAACAGGAGCACCCTGGTCCCCGTACCCGGAAAGCTGTAAACGGGACTGGTCACCACGCCCTCGCGGTTAACCGGCGTCCTGCCGATGGCGCCGACGGCACTGTAGCTTTTGATCGCCAGTTCCGTCTCCTTCTTCAGATCGTCGATATGGCGGTAGGAGACGCGGAGCTCGTCGATCGCGCCGTAGTAGTTTTTACCGACAACGACCACCGGCAGGTCCTCACAGGCGAACGACGGTTCGTAGACGTTGACGAAGGGCTCCCCGTTATCCGACAGGTAGACGACTTCCTGTTCCTCGCCGTCAACAAGCGAGGCGAGCTTGCCCGTGATGCGGTCGAAGCTGAGTGCGTAGTGGCGCCACTCCCCGGCGCTGAACGGACGCGCCCGGTTCAGGAAAACGTCGACGCGCCGGCCGGCCGCGTCGCGGAAGAAGCGGTGGAGGCGCGCCACGACGCGCTTTCCCTTTATTACGATCTCCACTCCCTGCTTCAGACCCGAGGCGTATCCCACGGAGGAAAACAGCACCGCGCCGTCCGAAAGCGATGCCGGCTGCAGCCGCATCTCGATGGTGAACGACCCCGCATCGGTACAGCTGCCCAGCCAGAGGTTTCGCTCGGGTCGAATCTCGACGCGGTGGCCGGACTTGAAGAAATAGGCCCCGGCCCCGCCGAGCGTCCCGGCTCCGCGCCTGGTCTCAAACTCGGCACGGCGTATGATGTATTGCCCGCTGTCGTCCCGCACCAGCTCCGAGGCGGGGCGGTTGAATGAAAGTACCAGATCGGTCGTATAGGGAATGCCGGTATGGCGGTAGCTGAGATCGGCGACGCCTAAAAACCGCCGCTTGCCGGGGTCCGAGTCCTCCCGTACGTTATAAAGGTCAAGCCCCTCACGGCCGAACTTCACCGTCTCAAACAGCTCCTTCGCGGCCATTGCCAGAATGGACGCGAATATCAGGGGAAGCGCGTATTTAAATATTTTTCCTGTCATTTATTTTCAGGACCCGGCCTTGTATTTCGGCGCGGTGTCGGACGGTCCGCGAGTGATGCAGTATCCTATCCACCGCATTCAATTGCTATAATTTTGTCCAGCCTCCGCTGGTGCCTGCCCCCCTCGAAGGGGGTCTCGACCCACGCGCGCACTATGGCGACCGCCTCGGCATCTTCGGTGACGCGCGCGCCCAGGATGAGAACGTTGGCGTCGTTGTGCAGACGGGACATCTCTGCCATGAAGAGGTTCGTGCACAGGGCGGCGCGAATGCCGCCGAATTTGTTGGCCGTAATCGACGCGCCGATACCGGTGCCGCAGATACCGATACCCCGCTGCGCCTCCCCCCGCTGCACAAGCCGCGACAGGGCCCCGATGTGATCGGGATAGTCGGTCGACTCCTCGGAGAATGCGCCGACGTCGACGAACTCGACGCCGGTGATGGAGTTCTTGATTGTTTCTTTAAGCTTGAAGCCCGCGTGATCGGACCCTATGGCGATTTTCATGGCAACCCCGCATCAAACTATGAACCCTCCGGCCGGATAAAGCGCCGCCGCGCGACATACGCGTTTGCGCCCACATCGCCTCAAACCGTTAAAACTCCGCGTTCCTGGGAGTGCGCGGGAACGGGATCACGTCGCGTATATTCTGCATGCCGGTGACAAACTGCACGGTCCGCTCGAACCCCAGGCCGAAGCCCGCGTGCGGGACGGTGCCGAACCGCCGGATGTCCAGGTACCACGAGTAATCATCAGGATTTAAACCGACCTCACGCATCCTGTCAATCAAAACATCATGGCGGCCCTCGCGCTCGCTACCGCCGATGATTTCGCCGATGCGGGGAACGAGCACGTCCATGGCGCGCACGGTTTTTTCATCCTCGTTCAGCCGCATATAGAATGCCTTGATGTTCCGGGGATAGTCCACGACCACCACGGGGCATTTAAATATTTTTTCGGTGATGTAACGCTCGTGCTCGGACTGGAGGTCGTCTCCCCATGCTACCGGGAATTCGAACCTCTCGGTCGATTTGCCGAGCATATCCACGGCTTCGGTGTAGGTGATCACCTCGAATCGGGCGCCCGCCACGCCCTCCAGCATGTCGACGAGGCCCTTCTGTATGCGGTCGTCGAAAAAGGCCATGTCC
>JBFZEY010000439.1:0-7246 GCA_041306625.1 Spirochaetota bacterium
GCGCATGCAGCTGCCGTTCTTATCGATCCATGGTGTTGTGCGTTTCCTGAACGATCCCCCTGTTCCACGTACGGCAGTGCCGATGTCGCAGTTCTCCGCAGCGGTGGGCATTTGTCTCATGCGGAGTCGTCTTCTTCAGTCGTATTTCGCCAAACCGCCGTAAACAGATTTTAGAGCGACGCATTGCCGTCGCGGGCGAAGCCATGTCTGTTACCCGTACGTACGGCGGAAGCATTAAATGAATCGGCGGAAGGGTGATCAATGAGCACAAACACTGACCTCGAGGCGTTGCGCCGTCCCCAGATAATCCAGGCGGCGCTACTCGTCATTTCCGAGCTCGGCATCGCGAACGTGACAATGGACGACATTGCGCGCTCGGCCGGTCTCTCGAAGGGCGGGGTGGCGCACTATTTCTCCGGGAAGGACGCGCTCTGCAAGGAGGCATTTCGGGAATTCTTCGCGAGGATATTTCAGCGCAGCCGCGAGGTGATGGACGCCTGCGACGGTCCGCTGGAAAAGCTGCTTTCATTCGGCTGGCTCTACAACTGGGAGGACCCGGACGTCAATCTCGGCTATCCGCTGCTCTTCGACTGCATGGCGCTGGCCCCGCGCGAGGCGGAGTACCGCGCGCTCTTCCATGAATGGGTCGATTCCTGGATCATGTTGCTCAGCGAGGCCGTCAGCAGCGGTATCGCGCGCGGGGTTTTCCGCGGCATCGATCCGGACGACACGGCGCGGACCATCTCGTCGATCTATCACGGCGTTGCCGTGCGCTGGTACCTGGACCGCGAGTCGCACACCTCGGCGTGGGCGGTCGATGCCTGCAGGCGGTCGATCGCCGGGCTCCTTGGGGCCGATCTGTCGCAATGAACGTATCGGCGCGGTGCCTTTCTCCGCCGTCACATGCGGACGGGGCGCGCGCCTGCACAAATAAAGACGCACGGAGGAGGATATGGCGATTTTCGCAAATACGGAAAAGATGTACGAGGTGCTCGGCAGCCTGTTCGAGGCGCTGCTTAAAGACCCCACGGCCGGACCCAAGTTCGTTGAATCGCAAATCATCATCAAGTTCGATATCAACGATCCGGCCGGGCAGATATGGCTCTCCAACGAGAACGGAGGCACGGTGACCTGCGGGCAGGCGGCGCTCAAGCCCACGATCGAGATGACGCTCTCGGGTGACACCTGTCACAAGTTCTGGCTGCAGCAGATCGCCATGCCCGTGGCGCTGGCGAAGGGGCTCATCAGGGCGAAGGGGCCCATGCCCAAGGTCATCAAGCTGCTGCCGCTCTTAAAGCCCGCCTACGCGGCCTATCCCGATATCGCGAAAAAGCACGGACTTCCGGTGTGAGGAGGAGCGCATGAGCATCGAACGAAGCATGAAACAGTATATGGACGACCGGAAGGAGTCCGTGCGCATCGCCGCGCGGCTGCTCCTGGCGTCCGGGACGACGTCCCCGCGCGTGGGGGGCGTGGGCGAGTGCAGCATCCACATAATCGAGGACGAATGCGCGATCGAGGAGCTGTGCCAGGGGATCGAGCGGATGTCGGCCGATAACAAGCGCTGGGAATTCTTCAAACGCGACGCGGCGATGCTGCGCGACGCCGACGCGGTGCTGGTCATCACCTCGATGCGCTGCAAAACCGATCCCGCCGATACCAACTGCAATATGTGCGGAAAGCTTACCTGCGAATACCTCAGGGCAAGCGAAAAGCTTCCGGACGAACCGGGGATCGCGTATCCCGGGCCGCTGTGCGTCTTCCGCGCGAACAACATCTCGTACGCCGTCGACGCCGTGGTGCAGACCGCGCGCGCCATGGGGATCGATTACGGGGTCTTCTGGTCCGCGGGCGCTGCGGCCATGCGCATGCACCTGGTCCCGAAGAACACCGGGTTCGCGCTGGCCGTGGCCATCTCGGTCACCGAGAAGAGCCCGTTCCGGGACATCCCGGCGAAGTACGACGAGATCAACGAATCGACGATGAACGACCGGATCATTCGGCGCCTGTGGCCGCAGTTCCGCTCGATCTACAGTTAAGGGGAGGTGAGCATATGCCGGTACGGGAAATGAGCGACCTCATAGAGAACGGGCTGGAGCGCGCCGTGGAGCTGATGGCGGTCGCGGCCCACAACTCATTCCGCTTCGGGGACCGCAACACCATGAAGCTCGTGAGCCTGGCGAAGGAGGACATGGTGGAGATCGCCGAGTTCTGCTATTCGCTCGGCGACATGTCGCCGCTGGCCGCGCGCGACGGGCGATTTCTCATGGAGCTCGTCAAGGAGCCCTGCGCGCTGATACTCATCGGCGACAAGCGAAAATCGGACTTCAACTACAACTGCGGCGCGTGCGGCTACCGCAGCTGCGCCGAGCTCAACAAGGCGGAGGAAATGGAATCGCTGACCGCCAGGGGGCCGAGCTGCCAGTTCAAGAACATCAACCTGAATATCGCCGCGAACGCCGCCGCCTCGATGGCCTGGCGGCTGGGGCTGCACTGCCGCGTCTTCTCGACGCTCGCCTTTGCGGCCTTCGCGCTGAACAAGATGGAGGGAGTGGACCTCGCCGCCTGCGTGGCGGTGAGCACGGCGAAGAAGGACCCGTTCTTCAACCGTCACCAGTACTGGACCGCCGAGCACTGGGATGAGATATTCAAGAAAGAGTTTCCGACCTTCACGCGCGGTTTCATCGGCGCGGTCGAGGACGAGTAGGGGGACGGCATGGCGACGAAATCGCATCTGAACCAGGTGATCGCCTCGCACCTCGTGGAGCTCCGGGCCGACGAAAAGCCGGACACCGTGGTGTACGTCTTCGAGAAGGGGGAGCACGGTGAGGACGTGCTGACCTATAGCGACCTACATGAGAACGGCAATAAAATCGCGCGCCTGCTCCTGGACGGCGGCGTGGACAAAGGGGACTCGTTCGCGGTCTTCATGCGGAATTACCCGGAGTTCATCTACGCGCTCCTGGCGGGCACCACGATAGGCGCGGTCATGGTGCCGATCGACCCGCGCAACCGCGGCGACCGGCTTAAGTTTTTACTGAACAACTGCGGCGCGAAGGCCGTCATCGTGGCCGATGACAGCCTCGAGACGCTGGAGGAGATCGCGGGCGATATTCCTTCGCTGAAGCTGGTAAGCGTGGCCTATCACAAGGAAAACGGCGTACCGGTGTCGCCGAAATATCACGCGCTCAACGAAACGCTGGCGAAGACGACGTGGGATACGGTCGATCAGCGCATAATGGATGTGCGGCACCCCATGCAGATCATCTATACCTCGGGTACCACGGGCGATCCCAAGGGCGTGGCCATCCGGAACAATCGCACGGGGCTTTTCAACATCCTGAACAGCCTGGTATGGAAGTATAAAAAGGACGATGTGCTCTACAACGGCCTTTCGCTCACGCACGGCAACGCGCAGTCGGTGACGCTCTTTCCCGCGCTCTCGATGGGAATCAAGGCGGTCTTCTCGGCGCGCTTTACGAAGAGCCGCATCTGGGACATCTGCCGCAAGTACGGCTGTACCTCGTTCTCGCTGTTGGGCGGCATGATGGCCGGCATCTACAACGAGCCGGAGAAGCCGAACGACGCGGACAACCCGGTGAAGGTGGTGATCAGCGCGGGCACCCCGGTCCCGATGTGGGAGGGCTTCGAGAAGCGTTTCAACGTGCAGATACTCGAATGGTACGGCTCGGTGGAGGGCGGTTTCGCCTACAGGCCCATCGGCAGGGGGCCCGTAGGATCGTTCGGCAAACCGGTCCCCGGCGTGATGGAGTTCAAGGTGGTGGATGATGACGATAACGAGCTTCCCCCCGGAGAGACCGGCGAGCTTATCTGCAAGCTCACCAAGGGGGACACCAGGGTGGATTATATCGGCAAGCCCGAGGAGTCGAAGGAAAAGACGAAAGGCGGGTGGCTGCGCACCGGCGACATGGTGCACCGCGACGCGGAGGGCTGGTACTTCTTCGATTTCCGCAAGGGGACGGAGCTGCGCCGCGCGGGCGACTTCATCCAGCCCGAATACGTCGAGACCGTTATAGGGCGACACGCGGACGTCTCGGAGGTGTGCGTGTACGGGGTTCCCGCGGCGTCGGGCGCACCGGGCGAGAGCGACCTGGTGGCGGCACTCGCGCCGTTCGAGGGGAAAGCGATAGACCCCGGGACGATCTACGCGATGTGCGGGAAAGACCTCGAGGCTAATTTCGTACCGTCATTCCTGCAGGTTGTGGATGAGATTCCAAAGACGGTCACCGAGAAGGCCCTGGCGCGCGTGCTGAAAGACGCGTTTTTAAAAGGAGAGGGGACCATCTATAAACATGATGATTACAGGTAATACGCAATCAAAAGGAGGATTGGATGGCATATAAAGAACTGAGCCTTGAGCTGACCGACGAGCACGAACACTTGAAAGAGGAGGTGCACCGCTTCGCCGTCGAGGTGCTGCGCCCCGCGTCCATCGCGCTGGATGCGCTTCCGGCCGACGACGTGGTGAAGCGCGGCTCGATCTACTGGGACTGCATGGCGAAGATGTACCAGCAGGGATATCATACGGTGCTGATCTCGGACGAGTACGGCGGCCTCGGGCTCGACCCGCTGGGCGTGCACATCTTCTGGGAGGAGATCGCCTACGGAAGCGTCGGCTTCGCCGTATCGCTGGGATGCAGCTGCTTCAACGCCTTTTACGCGACGATGCTGGCGGACGATCGCATAACCGAAAAGTATATCATCCCCTTTGTGGAATGCAAGGACGCGAGCGTGATGAGCTGCTGGGGAATCACCGAGCCCGACCACGGATCGGACAACCTGAGCCCGCAGTCCACGTTCTTTCGCGACGCGCAGGTCACCCAGCAGGTGAAGGCGAAGAAGAAAAACGGAGACTGGGTCATCGACGGGCAGAAATCGGCGTGGATATCGAACGGTCCTGTGGCTTCCAATGTGTCGCTTTTCCTGAACCTCGACCCCAGCAAGGGGCTGTCGGGGGGCGGCATCTGCCTGCTCGACCTAAATACCCCCGGTGTTTCCCGCGGCAGGCCTCTCGATAAAATGGGCCAGCGCGAGCTGCCGCAGGGCGAGCTCTTTTTCGACAACGTGGTATGTCCGGGCGAGTTCATGATCGTCGATCCCGAGAGCTATGAGGCCATGACCGAGCTCACCCTGGGGCACGCCAACGCCACCATGGGGGCCTACTTCACCGGCGTGGCGCAGGCCGCGTACGACCTGGCGGTGAAATACTCGACCGAGCGCGTGCAGGGGGGCAAGCGCCTCTGCGACCACCAGTGGGTGCAGAAAAAGCTCTTCGACATGTTCGTGAAGGTCGAAACATCACGCTCGTTTTCGCGTACCGCGATGGTGTACAACATGAACACCACGCCGCCCGACGTGAAGTACTCGATAGCCTCCAAGGTCTATTGCACGCAGGCGGCCTTCGAGGTGACGAGCGACGCCATTCAGCTCTTCGGCGGCTACGGCCTGTCGAGGGAGCTTCCCATCGAGAAGCTCTTCCGCGACGCGCGCGCCGGCATGATAGAGGACGGCTCGAACGACTCCCTGTCCATGACCGCCGGCAGGATGATCCTGAAGGAGGTGCTGGAGGGATGAACGGCACGTACGTCATCGGAACGGGAATGATCCGCTTCAACAAGTACCCGGACAGAAGCGTCCGGAACATGGCCGAGGAAGCCATAGGGCTCGCGCTCGAGGACGCGGGACTGGGCGGGGAAGCGATGCAGGCGGCCTTTTTCTCGAACACCTTCTGGGGAATGTTCGCCGGTCAGCACTCCATCCGCGGCCAGGTGGTGCTGCGCGGCATGGGGATAGACCGCATCCCCGTCACCAATGTCGAAAACGCCTGCGCGGGAGCGTCGACGGCCATGCACCTCGCGGTAACGGGCATTCGGGCCGGGATGTACGACGTCGCGCTGGCGGTGGGGTCGGAGAAGATCACCAACCCCAACAAGGGCCTCTCGCTCGCCGCGTACGGCTCGTGCATGGACGTGGAGAACTTCGAGAAACACATCAACATGATCCTCGAGGTCGGCAAGACCTTCAAGATCGATATCCCCGAGGAGAGCGGCGCTCCCGGAGAGGGACGCAGCATCTTTATGGACGCCTACGCCATGGGGGCCCGCTGGCACATGGACCGGTTCAAGTCCACACAGCTCCAGCTTGCGCTCATCTGCTCGAAGAACCATTTCCACGGCTCGCTCAATCCGCTCGCCCAGTACCAGAATGCGATGACCGTTGAGGAGGTGCTGGCCGACAGACTTGTGGCGTGGCCGCTCACGCGCGCGATGTGCGCGCCGGTCGGCGACGGCGCGGCCGCGGCGATCATCTGCTCGGGGCGGTTTTTAAAGAGATACAATGGCGCGAAGCGCGCGGTTCGCATACGGGCATCCGTGCTTGCGCAGGGAGCCGACCGCGGACTCGACGAGCCCGATATCGGGGAGCGCCTCTCGAAAGAGGCATACGCGGAGGCCGGTGCCGGTCCCGCCGACATGAGCCTGGCGGAGCTTCACGACGCGACCGCCTGGGGCGAGCTGCACCAGACCGAGTCCATGGGCTTCTGCCCGGTCGGGGAGGGCGGCCCTTTCGCCGAAACGGGGGCGACGCGTCTGGGCGGCGCGAAGCCGGTGAATACGAGCGGCGGCCTTGAGTGCCGGGGACATCCGATCGGAGCGTCGGGGCTCGCGCAGATCCACGAGCTGGTGCTGCAGCTTCGTGGCGAGGCGACGGGCCGCCAGGTGGAGGGCGCGCGGATGGGCCTCGCCGAGAACGGCGGCGGGAACATCGGCGTGGAGGAAGCGGCCATGTGCATCCATATCCTGGAACGTATGTGAAAGCGCGCGTGGAAGTGCATGAAAGTGAGCGGAAGCGCGTGGAAGCGACGATTCGAATCGTCGCCCTCACGCGAATCGTCGCCTGCTTCAACGCCAGCGTGGAGATGTCACGATGAAAAATATGAAAGCGCGGAACCGTTTCCGCGCCCGTCTGGAGACGGCACGATGAAGAAATACAGCATCGCGGGCAAAGCAGTTCTCATCACCGGGGCGTCGTCGGGCATCGGAAAAGCGCTTTCCGAATGTTTTGCACAGGAGGAAGCACGGCTGTTCCTCGGCTGCCATCCATCGGAGAAAAAAGCGCTCGAGGAGTGGATGAAGGATCTCCGCGCGCGTTTCGGCAAACCCGTTAATGGGTTTCCAGTCGACCTCGCCGCGGACGGCGGACCGGAGCGCCTCTACCGTATGGCGGT
>JBFZEY010000440.1:0-5283 GCA_041306625.1 Spirochaetota bacterium
CGGATATGCGGTACCCGGAACATCATATCGTTGGCCAGCGCAAAAATGACCCCGCGGAAGACTGGATTCGGGAGTGTTCTGCGATAGTGATCAAGAATTCTGTCCAGCCCATCGCCGAGACCGGCCTTGACGCTTGGAGCGTACGATATGACCAGCCTGGCGGGAATGTATTTGAGGTACGGGAAATAAAGCAGCCAGTACCGGTACTCGTCGTTGTTCGTGCCATTCAGCAGTGGAATGCCCGCCGCGGCACCTTCCTTGAAAGCCTTCATCGGTTCTATCGGTACGAAGATACCGTCTTTCACGGGAGAAAAGACAAGGTCGGCTTCGAAACCGGCTTCATCCAGGAATTTTTTTTCAAGCGCAACAAGTCTTTCGGCTGAGATCATCCGCAGTTCCGTGACATCCCTGGCTCCGGTCAGCTTCATAAACTGCCGTGTGTACTGCGCAGCCTGCTTTTTCGTCCGCGCCAGGTTTATCGCACCGCTATGCGCAATGGCTTTTTGAAAGAGCCCCCGCGCACGCGGTGATACCATGTGAAACATAACGCAGGCACTTCCGGCGGATTCACCCATTATTGTGATATTTTTCGGATCCCCGCCGAACCGGGCGATATTATTTCTAACCCAGGTCAAGCCGGCAATCTGATCCTGCAGAGCGAGGTTTCCCGATCCGGCGAACTCCGCCCCGAAAGAGTCCAGGGCGAGAAATCCGAGCGCCGCCACCCGGTAGTTGATGCTCACCACCACAATGGAACCACGCCTGGCGAGATGCTCCCCGTTATAGAGCGGATCGCCGGTTCCGCCTTCGATGAATCCGCCCCCGTGGATGTATACCAGCACCGGCCTTTTCCCTGCATCAACCCCGGGCGACCAGATATTGAGGCTCAGACAATCCTCGTCCTGGTAGAGCAGCGAGGCCGGTTCGAACTCATCCTGTATCTGGGGACATGTTGGGCCGAAATGCCAGGCCGGCCGCACATATGTCCACGAAGAAACCGGACGCGGGGAAGCGAAGCGCAGTCTGCCGACCGGCGGCTCGGCATAGGGAATGCCGAGAAAAACATCCAGCCCGTTCTCCGTCTTGAAGCCGGCAATCGGTCCATTCGTCGTCGTTACCACCACCAGCTTGCGGCCCCTTTCAGGCTGTGGATTGAACGGCACGTCCCTGTGACCACAGGATAGCAACAGCACAAGAACAATTACCATGCCTGCAACCGCCGTGATGTTTTTCATAGGAACCCTCTGCTCGCGAATTTTGATAGGCATCCGCAGATGTTACAACGCTTCCAGCATCGCAGTGACGGTAAATCCATCATAGACTCCGCGCTCTTTCACCATATACAAATATACGCTTTCTCCTGCAGGGGAACATCGGACACCATTGTAAGGCCGTTGTCGATCTTATTATCAGGACTTTTATGCGGGAAACCGCGTCCGCACAACCGGGGGAAGCTCCGCGAAACAGCACGAAATATCTGCCTCCCGAAGAGGAAGCTTCCCCTCCCGGCCAGAAGCGCCGGGCCGGGACCCGGTCCCGATGTCCCCGTCAGGCCCGTTCAAAGATTGTGGCCGGCGCCATGGCGCCGCCGGTACAGAGCGTCACGAGGGCGTATCTCCCTTTACGGCGCGCCAGCTCGTGCACCGCCGTAACGGACAGCCGACAGCCCGAGTTACCAACCGGATGACCCAGGGCAAGGGCCCCGCCGTTGACGTTGAGCCTGCTCATGTCGGCCTTGAGCTCCTTTGCCCAGGCCAGGGGAATGGGGGCGAAGGCTTCGTTCACCTCGAAGATATCCATGTCTTCCATGGAGAGGCCCGCCTTTGCCAGCACCTTCGGCGTTACGTAGATCGGCCCTGTGAGCATGAGGACGGGGTCCGAGCCCGATACGGCACTCGCCACTACGCGCGCCAGCGGTAAGAGCTTGTGTCTCTTCATAAAATCCCCGCCTGCCAGCATCATGGCCGAGGAACCGTCGGTGATGGTGCTGGAAAGGCCCGCGGTCATCCAGTCGGTATTTGGAAGCACCTTCAAGGCGGCCAGGGTCTCCATGGTCGTCTCGGAACGAATGGGCTCGTCGGTATCGCGGGTCGTCTCGCTGCCCCCGGCGTCGAGGCCGTTCGTTGGGATGATTTCATTTTTGAAGCGGCCCTCCCCGGTGGCGGCGAATGCCCGCCGGTGACTCTCCACGGCGAATTCCCGGCACTCCCGTTCACCGATTTCCCAGCGATGCGCGATCTTCTGGGCCGAGGCGATCTGGTCCGGTATGCCGTATTTGTCGATGTAAAATTTTCCGAACGGATGCCCCATGGGTTTCCCGTTGTAAAGGGTCCCGTTCATATCGGAGATCATGCCGTACTTGGTCATCAGCTCGCATCCGGCGGCGATTACGCAGTCCATGGTTCCCGATGCGATCATGGAGGCGGCCATCTGGATTGCCGAAAGACTGCTCCCGCACTGGCGGTTCACCGAGATTCCCGGCACCGTTTCAGGCAGCACCGAGGCCAGGACCGCCATGCGCGCCAGGGTAAAAGCCTGTTCTCCCACCTGGTAGACCGTCCCGGCTATGACATCATCCACCAGGACGGGGTCGACGCCCGCCCGGTCGACGCAGGCGTTCAGTGAATGGGCCAGCAGCTCAGGCGCAATCCATTCGCGAAGGTAGCCCTTTTGCTTTCCCACCGGGGTTCTGACTGCGCTGACGACAAAAACATCTTTCATGATGGCCTCCATATTATTTTTCGACGTATCAGGAAAGTTCATACATCCAGCTCGAGTTCCAACCGGGCGTATGGCTGGTTTTTGCATGTTCCCTTTTGAGTAAAGTCACCTCAAGGGAGACTCATGGTTTTTACGCTATCCGTGCGCGAGCAGCCCCAGAAATAATCCATGCAGCAGTGGATTCGCCGCGAGCACCTCGGGCACCTCGACGTCATACGGCCTGCCGTCAAATCGTGTCACAATCCCTCCGGCCTCCTCCGCGATCAGGCATCCGGCGGCGATGTCCCAGGGGCTTACCTTCATCTCCCAGTACGTGTCGAAGCGTCCGGCCGCCACGTAACAGAGATCCAGCGCCGCCGAACCGAAACGCCGCACGCACTGAACGCGCGGTAGAATTCGGTTGAACTGGGCCAGGTTGTTTTTATCCGAAACGTTCTTGTCGTAGGGGAAGCCGGTGGCGACCAGCGAACGGGAAAGGTCATCGGAAGCGGAGACACGGATGCCCTCCCCGTTGAGAAAGGCGCCTTCTCCGGCCAGCGCGCTGTATAACTCGCGCCTGCACGGATCGTAGACTATGCCGGCGATAACGCGGCTCTCGCTTTTCGAGAAAACACCGATCGACACCGAAAAATGCGCGACACCGTGCGCGAAGTTGGTCGTGCCGTCAAGAGGATCCACATACCAGAGGTACTCGCCATGTCCGTCCGCCCGGTGCCCTTCCTCGGCTACGATGCCGTGGTCCGGGTAACGGTTGCGTATTTTCCCGTACAGGAATTCCTCGGATGCCTGGTCGACGCTGGTAACCGGATTGGAGACCCCCTTGTACGACACGGTCATCCCGGGCGAGCGGAAGCCCTGTAATAAAATCTCGCCCGCGTCGATCGAAATCGCCCGTGCGAAATTGAGAATAGCCGCTCGTTCGTCCATCAATAGACCGCGCCGCCGCCGAGGAGCAGGAAAAACTCGTTGCGGTCGCCCTTGCCCCCGGTCAGCTCGAACCCGATCTTCTGGTAGACGAAAAAGTAGCGGTTTATCTGTTCCTCGGCCTTTACCGAAAAGACGTGTCCGTTGGTGTAATAGCCGGGAAATGCGTCCCCCTTGAACCACGTGCTCGAGTCCGCTCCGAATAAGCCCTGACCGTTGGCAAAGCGGTACGGCTCGTCGTTCGCCAGATCGAGCAGGTAGAAGCGCTCGGTGATATCGATGGTGAAGGTGAGAAATTTCTGCTTCGTCGCGTCGTCGTATTTTCCGAGGACGAGCCCGAGGCTCAATTCGTAGACGCCGTAATAATTGGAAACCCGGTTTCGGTGATCGAAGAAGTAATAATCGGCGGCCGAAATCCTCGAATAATATCCGAGGTATTTGTCGACATCGTAGCGATAGCTGAACTCCATAAAACCAACGTCGAGCGTGCGGCCGCTCGAATGCGACGTGTCCTGAGGCAGATAGCGCGGATAGGCGGTGATCTTCGTTGTGGACTTTTCATCGCTGAAACCCAGGACCGCCCCCACCTTGATGTCATGAAGCGTGAGCTCTTTACCATAGTTAAAATCGTCTTTATAATGACTGCCGAGGACACCCACTCCAAGAAACCACTTGTCCATATGATACATCACCTGAAACCGCTCCGTATAGGCGACGACCCCCGGCATCAGGGCCCCAAGGTGGGGTGTTCCGGCCAGAAGGTCGAACTCCCACGAGGGCGTGGGCATGAAGCTCACATACAGCATGTTGGGAAGCGATACGGGTATGCCGCTCGTCGTCACGTACTTGAAGTCCCCGCCGTCAAAATAATAGGCGCTTCGCAGCGTAAAGTCCCATGTCGCGTACAGTATGCGAGAGGGCTTTTTCTCCTCGTCCTTCTTTTCGGCCTGTTTCTTCTCCTCGGCGCGGCGCCGTTCCTCTTCCTCTTTCCTCTTGCGCTCCTCCTCTCGCTGTTTTGCCAGCAGATCCTCCTGCTGTTTCAGCAGCTTCATTTTGTACGCTTCGGGAAGCCACTTGATAACCTCGGCGTTGTTCGGATCGGCCTTGATGACGTACTCGCCGGCCGCCACGGCCCTGTCGTAATCGGCTGTCTTGTAATAGAGGTATCCGGACCGTTCATACGAGGGGAGCTGTTTTGGATTGCGGCGGATCGCCTCTTCATAATTCTTTAAGGCGCCGGGGAAATCTCCCTTCAGCTCACGCACCCATCCCTTGTTATGATAGGTTTTCGCGGAGGCCTGGTCCTGTATCTCGATGGCCCTGTCAAACTGCCTCGCCGCATCGTCGAATTTTTTTTCGGTGCTGAGCTGGACCCCCCTGCGGGTGAGCTCGGCGGGGTCGTCGGCGGAAAGGCGTGCGGCGCAAAACACCGTGGCAAGAAGTATCGCGGCGGTCGTTCTCGTAATAGTCATCGTGCGCGCATCCCCACATGAAGTTAGCCGCCGTGTACTGCGGCGGCCCCTTCAATGAAACATCACCGCACGAGAAAAGAAAGCACTTTTTGACCGGCAAAACAGGGAAGATTTTGCCGGGACAGGCCTCATTTAGTGAAGCGTTCCTCTTTGTACGAATTGTTCA
>JBFZEY010000441.1:0-12652 GCA_041306625.1 Spirochaetota bacterium
GACGGCCTCGCCGCCGACTATCAGGTACCTCACCCCGAATTCATACAGAAGATACATGAATTCCAGGATGTCCGGAGAGAAATGGGATGATTGTATCCGCCGGTACCACATCGCACATCCTCTCCCGAGATTCAATGGACCAGCCTCGTCACCCGCACCCGGAAGCGCGAAGCGCCATCTCATTTTCTTGTTGAAATGCCGCACGGCCGATGCGACAATTCCATGCGCTGAAACACGCGCACATAACAATCCATGCTGCCGGCACAGGGTAGACTCGTGAAAGAAAAAGTACGGATCGAGGATCTCAATAAAAGCTTCGCCGATAAAACCGTGCTCGCGGGCATCGATCTTTCCGTGTACGAGGGCGAGGTATTGTGCGTTATCGGCCGCAGCGGCTCGGGAAAATCGGTCATTCTGAAGCACCTCATAGGCCTTCTCGCACCCGACTCGGGAACCATCCATATTGACGGCGTCGAATTCACCGGCGCATCCGAACACGACCGGCACACCGTCCTGTCAAAAATCGGCGTGCTCTTTCAGGGGGCGGCACTCTTCGATTCCATGAACATATTCGACAACGTGGCCTTCGGGCTGCGGCGTCGCGGCACTCCGGAAGAAGAGATTTCCCATATCGTTCCCGGGACGCTCTCGCTCGTGGGCCTTCGCGGGATCGACGAGCGAATGCCGTCGGAAATATCCGGAGGCATGCAGAAGCGCGTGGGCCTGGCCCGGGCCGCGGCGCTCAAGCCCGAAATCATGCTCTACGACGAACCAACCACCGGCGTGGATCCCATCACCGCCGGAGCAGTCGACCGCCTCATCCTCACGATGCGCGACACGCTCGGCGTTACCAGCGTCGTCGTGACCCACGACATGAAATCGGCCTGGCGTATCGCCGACCGCGTCGCGATGCTCCTCGACGGACGCATCGCCTTTACGGGCACCGTGGACGAGCTGCGAGCCACGGAGGACCCGTTCATCAGACAGTTCATCGAAGGGAGGGCCAATGGACCACGGGTTGCGTAGCGTTTTTATTCCCGTTCTGTGTGCGTGCTGTTTCGCCGCTGGCTGCGGCGACGACGCCGGAAAGGCGCGTTCTGTCGCGCGGGACTTCCTGCATGGCATCGCGTCGCGGATCGCGCAGGCCGGGCCGTTGACGCTCGGCTGCGGCATCATGAGTAAAAAATACGACGGCGACCTCAGGCTGAAAGAGTACCCATGGCTTGCCGGCAAACGCATTTTCATCGACCCCGGCCATGGCGGCCTGGGAAAGAAAGACCTGTTCCGCATAGGCCCCGGCGGCATCACCGAGGAGGAGGTGAACCTCCGCGTTTCGCTCATCCTCTCCTCCATGCTCCGCGATGCGGGTGCCGAGGTCAAACTCGCCCGCACGCGCGACGTGGACATTCCGCTTAAAAAGCGCGTGGAGATGGCGGAAGAATTCAAGCCCGACCTGTTGATCTCGGTGCATCACAACGGCTCGGTACGGCGGAGTGACGGCGTGAACTATCCGTGCGTCCTCGCCTGGGGAAGCGACGAGGTGAACCCCGCGAGCTTCGATTTCGCGCGAATGCTCCTCGAACGCATACACGGCATCATGGACGCGAAGGGCACGGTGCTTTCCGATTTCGCGGTGTTTCCCGAAACGGGCACGCACATTCTGCGCGAGACGCGCTATTTCTGTCCGGGCGTCATCGGCGAGGCCGGTTTCTTCTCGGACGAGGCGCACGCGCGGCACCTCTCCGAGCGGCTCTACAACCGCGAAGAGGCCGAGGCATACTTCCTCGCCGCGGCCGAATACTTCAAGCGCGGCCTTCCCTCCGCGACCGTGAAGATTTCCGCAGTCGTCGACAATTCCGGATACCAGCACAACCTGATCGTCGACCGCTCGCCCGGCCTCTATATATTCGCCGACAGCGGCGCCGCCGGCGTGGACGTCGATGCGAAGTCATTCCGCGCGACGCTCGACGGCCTGCCGGTAAAAATCGTCCCCGTTACGAAGGAAATATTCCGCGTCGAATACGGGAAGAGGCTTTACCCTGGCAGCCACGCCCTGCGATTCTCGTTCGCGAACGCTCGCGCCCAGCAAAGCCCCGTGTTTCTCGCATCGTTCAACGTGCTCGTCGAAAAGGGCGACTACGCCCGGCTCGTCGGCGAGGGGACGCGCCTGGCCGCCTCACCCCGAACGGCACGCGAGGGGCTCTTCATGCTCCGCGCGGCGCTCTCCATGGGAACGACCGATCCGGCCGCCGACGCGCTCCTCTGGAAGCTCGCCCGTGCGCACGATCTACTCGGCGACCGCTCGCAGGCGTGGTACCACTACGCTCGTTTGTATTATTTCTATCCAGACAGCCCGTACCGCAAAAAGCTCTCCGGACGATTTTTGGGACACCGGTATCCGGTAGAGTTCCTTGGAAAGAAGGTGAAGGTGGAGTTCGATCCGGGGCTTGAGAATAAAAAAGAATGGAACAGCAAATAGTAAAGCCGCTGCGGGGCGCGGAGATTATCCGCGCCCTGCATAGAACACATTCCTACGAGGCGAACCTCTCCGAATACATCTCGCGCAGCTTGTACTTCTGCACCTTGCCGCTCGCCGTCATCGGGAAGCTGTTGACGAACTCCCAGTATTTCGGGATCTTGTGGCGCGCGATTTTACCCTGGCAGAACTCGATGAACTCCTCGACGGTCGCGCTCATCCCCTCTTTGATCTGAATGGCCGCCAGAACCTGTTCCCCGTACTTCTTGTCCGGAATGCCGACCACGTGCACGTCGTTCACCTTGGGATTCGTATAGAGGAACTCCTCGAGCTCGCGCGGGTAGATGTTCTCTCCGCCGCGGATGATCATGTCCTTAATGCGCCCGGTCACCTTGAAGTAGCCGCTTTCGTCCACCTCGCCCAGGTCGCCGGTGTGGAGCCAGCCGTCGGCATCCACCGCCTTGACCGTTTCATCGGGCATCTTGTAGTAACCCTTCATGACGCAGGCGCTGCGGGTGACGATCTCGCCCTGCACGCCGGCGGGCATGTCCTCGCCGGTATCGGGATTGACGATCTTCCCCTCGATATCGGGGAGGAGCCTCCCGACGGTTGAAACGCGAAGCTCCACCGGGTCGTCGCGTCGCGTCATCGTCATTACCGGTGAGCACTCGGTCTGCCCGAACGCGATCACCACTTCCGAACAGTGCATCCTGGTGCGCACCTGATTCATCACCTCTATGGGACACGGCGCCCCCGCCATGATGCCGGTGCGGAGCGACTTCGTGTCGTATTTGTCGAAATCCGGATGCGCGAGCATCGCGATGAACATGGTCGGAACGCCGTTGATCGCGGTGCACTTTTCCGCGTGGATCGCCTTGAGCGAAGCGAGCGGGTCGAAGGACTCCATCACCACCATCGTCGAGCCATGGTACACGCCGTTGAGCGTGCTCATCACGCAGCCGAAACAGTGGAAGAGCGGCACATGGATGAGAAGGCTGTCCTTCTCGGTGAGGCCCATCACGTCGCCGACCATGCGCGCGTTGTTGACGATGTTGTAATGGGTGAGCATGACGCCCTTGGGGAAACCGGTCGTGCCCGAGGTATACTGCATGTTGATGACGTCGTGGCTGCCGCACGAGGCAATCCGCTCCTCGAGCGCCGCGTCCGAAACTCCCGCACCCATCTTCACCGCCTCGTCGAAGGCAAACATGCCCGGCGTTGACGAGCGATCGCCGATATAGACGACATTTTTAAGCGACGGCAGCTTCGCCGAAGCGGTCTTGCCGGGGGCCTGAGTCTTCAGCTCCGGCACCACTTCGTTCGTTGTCTCGAAATAGCTCGTGTCGCGGTATGTATCCATCAGCACGAGCGTGGTCGAATCCGACTGGCGCAGGATGTATTCGAGTTCATGAGACTTGTAGTTGGTGTTGACCGTCACGAGCACCGCGCCGATCATGCCCAGACCGAACTGCATGTAAACCCACTGCGGCAGGTTGGTGGTCCAGACCGACACGTGGTCGCCTTTTTTGATGCCGAGCGCCATGAAACCCTTCGCCACCGAAACGCACGAGGCTGAAAACTCGCGGTAGCTCTGGCTAATTCCGAACTCCGGATACACCAGCGCCCGGTTGTCGGGATACTTTGAGGCCGTTTCCTTTAACAGCCCGCCGATGGTAATTTCCCTGAAATCCGACATGCTGAATCCTCCTGAAGTTGTAAATAAATACAGTCTTCCATTGCCAATCGCTCCACTCAGGATCCCGGATGTCAGGGCCTGCCGCGGTCCCCGGAAGTTACGGGCTTTCCCCCGCGCGAACGAAGGGAAAACCCAGAATATCCGGTTATGCGGCACGTCCATTTCTATATATAGTTACGTCCCCTCTAGGCATAACAACCGATAGCGCGCGAGATGACCGTGCGCTGTATCTCGCTCGTCCCCTCTCCGATGGTGAGGAGCTTATAGTCGCGATAGAAGCGCTCGATATTGTACTCGCGCATGAGCCCGTACCCGCCGTGCAGCTGCACCGCTTCGTCCACCACACGGCCCATTACCTCCGAGCAGTAGAGCTTGGCCATGGCCGCGTGCTTCGAAAACGGCAGGCCGGCGTCTTTAAGATGGCAGGCCTTGTACAGTAAATTCCGCGCCGCCTCGATCTCGGTGGCCATGTCGGCGAGCTTGAACGCGTTCACCTGGAACGTCGAGATGGGCACGCCGAACTGCCTTCGCTGCTTCGAGTATTTGAGCGCGAGCTCATAGGCTCCCTGCGCTCCGCCCAGTCCCATCGCGGCGATCGCGAGCCTCCCGTTGTCGAGCGTGGAGAGCATCTGGTGAAAGCCCTCCCCGCGCCTGCCGACCAGGTTTCCTTCGGGCACCCGGCAGTCGTCGAAATAGAGCTCACCGGTATCCGATGAGCGCCACATCATCTTGCCCTTCATCTTCTTCGCCGTAAAACCGGGCGTGCCGTTGGGCACCATGATGCACGACACTTCTTTCTTGCCGTCCTCTCTCGTTCCGGTAATCGCCTGCACCACGCAGACACCCGCCATCACCGAGGTCGAATTGGTTATGAATATCTTGCTTCCGTTGATCACCCACTCGCCGTTTTCGAGGCGCGCATTGGTCCTGCTCGCCCCCGCGTCGGACCCGGCGTCCGGCTCGGTAAGCCCGAACGAGGCGAGTATCTCGCCGCGGCAGAGCTTCGGCAGCCACTCGCGCTTCTGCTCCTCGCTTCCGAAATAATAGATGGGACCGATGCCCAGCGAATTCGCCGCGGCCACCGTCGCCCCGTGCGAGCCGTCCACCCTGGATATCTCCTCCACCGCTATGCAGTAGGAGAGATAATCCATGTGCGGCCCCCCGTACTCCTCCGAGACCACGATGCCGAAAAGGCCCATGTTCGCCATTTTACTCGTGAGATCGGTGGAGAACGTTTCTGTTTCGTCAAGGATCTGCGCCAGCGGCGCGATCTCGTGCTCGGCAAACTCCCGGACATTGTGCCTTAGCAGCTTCTGTTCCTCGGTCAGTCCAAAATCGTACATGACCTTCCTCCGTGCGGTACTTCCGTTTTATATTTCGCGTACTCCACTTTCTCCGAACTGCCCGGCGCGTATACGACCGGGGGACGACGCGAAGCGCCAAACGCCCTCTTTCTGTTCGCCGCCCCCCGTTGAACGGCCGCCGGATCCGGCTGGTAACCGGAGCCCTAAAACGAAAACCCCTCCGGAAGCTGGTTTTCCTTCGTTCCCGCCGGCACCCACGAAAGGTCGAGGATGGTGTAGGTGGGACTCTGTTTTTTGAATATCGGCACGACGCGCATTCCCATGGCCGGTTCGCCGATCGAGAGGTAGCTCATTAAAATCGTCGCCACGCCGTCGAACTCGATATTGATGAACTTGATCGGCTTTTCCAGAATGTTGAACGCGCCCGAGCGCTCGCACACCATGAAGGTATGGACCTTAGCCGATTTCTTGGCGATATCGGTCATGTCGATCACGGTGTTTTTCTTGAGGCAATCCGGGCAGTGTATCCGAAACGGCTGGTACACCGAGCCCTTGTACTCGCACTTCGGGTTGTCGCAGCGCGTCGCCATAAGCTTTCCCTGCGAGAGCGCCTCGAAGAACGCCGCCTCTCCGCCGTAGGAATGGATGTACGTCATGTCGCGCGGATTGGTGACGCCAAGCAGCTTCCAGCCGTTGTCGGCGTCGCGGATGGGCGTGTTGGGCGTCATGTGGTGGAAATCGCCCTTTATCTTGTACTGGTTGTTTTTAACAAAAACCTGTCCGAACATACTCATGGTTCATTCTCCTCTCAGGCGTCTTTCTTTAACAGATGATCGGGATCCATCAGGATCGTCGCGGTGACGTGCGAGCCGACGCCCGCATGGCTGATTGCCAGCGCGCGCTTCGCTCCCTTCACCTGCAGGTCGGTCCAGTCGGCCGGCTTCTTGCGGTTGAATTCCTTCCAGCGCTTCTCGTCGCCGTGCATCTCGGCCCAGCGATCCCAGAGGTGACAGGCGATCTCGAAGGTCTGCATGATCCCCGTCGCGCCCACGGCGTGCATGCAGCCGATGAGCCCGCCCGAAAGATTGGAGGGAAGCTTGCCCGGCTTGCCGGTATGCGGATTGGTGTGGTAGCAGTCGCCGGATTCGACATAGGTGCGGCCCTCGCCGTACGGGCGGATACCGATGTCCTCATAGGTCTGCACGTCGCTGATCGTAAAGGCGTCGTGGAGCTCGATGACGTCCAGGTCCTCGGTCGGATCTTTTATTCCGGTCATCCTGTAGGCATACCATGCGGCCATGCGCGCGCCGAGGAAACCGGTGAAACCGGGATACCGGTCTCCGCCCGGGAAGCGCTTTCCGAAATCCTTGTATTGCTCCGCGGTCTCGTTGGGAAGAAGCGGTATTTCCATATCGCGCCGGTCCGCGGGACGCAGGGTATGCGAACCCGCTGTTACATATATGCGCAGCGGTTTGTTCTTGGAATTTTTTGTAAGTTTTATCGCGGTCGGTTCGTCGCAGATGATCGCGCACGCGGCGCCCACGCTCATGAGGCAGGCGTCGAGCGCGCGGAGCGGATAGGCCACCACCGGGGACTTCAGCACGTCTTCCACGGTAATCTTCAGGGGGCCCTGCGCAAACGGGTTGAAGCGCGCGTAGCCATGATGCTTGACCGATATTTCGGCGAGCGTGCGCCTGAACGACTCCTCCTCCTTGCCGAAAACCTGCCAGTATTTCTGCGCCATGACCGCGTAGTATCCGGTGTAGATATGGCCGAGCGGCCCTTCCCAGTCCTTGTCCGCGGCGCAGGAGATAAGAAAGTTCCCCTCGTCGGTGGGCACCTCGTCCATGCGCTCCCATCCCATGGCAAGTACGCAGTCCGAATAGCCCGAGGCCACCGCTTTCATCGCCTCCCAGAGGGTGGAACCTCCGGTTGCACCACCGGTCTTAACCCCGATATTGCCCAGCGGGTCAAGCCCCAGCCGGTCGTGAATAACGGCCTCCCCGAGAAGCTGGTCGCCGAAGTGGTCGGCGAAATGGCCGTAATAACAGGTGTGGATATACTTCTTGAGCTCCGCCGGCTCCATGGCGAGCATATCGGCCGCCATTGTGAGCGCATCGACGCAGAGCTCCTCCGTCCTCTTGTCCGGAAAGGCCCGGTCGAACTTCGACTGACCGGCCGTAACCAGGTACACCGGTCGCATGAGCTTTGGAACCTGTAGCTGCTGTTCGCTGAATTTGATCATACGTACATCCCCTCTCGTCTTTATAGTTTGAATGCGGCCGGCCAAAGGCCGGCGCGCAGAATCCAGAACCAGACTGGATGATCGTCCAATTTTAATATAAAAAAATATTCAAGCTGTAGCACGACGTGTGAATAACCGGGTTTTCCCCGCCGAAGGCGGGGAAAGGAGCCCTGCATCCGCCCGGTATATCCGTTCATAACGTTCCCACCCACAGCACCGCGGCGCGTCCCTTGGACCGCCCCGTTACCAGCTGTTTCTCCGGCACCGACCAGTAATGCACCGCGTCGCCCTCCGCAAGCCTGATGCGCTCGTCCCCGTGTATCAGCTCAACCGAGCCGCGGAGCACGCACAACACCTCCTGGCTGTTCTTGATGTTCTTGCGCACGGGTATGCTGCGATCCTTTTCGATAAGCAGTACCGAACTGTCGATAACCCGCCGGTTCTCCGGCGGGAAGAACCGCCTGGTGATGAAACCCGACGCAGGAATGTCCGCATCGTCCCAATCGTCCCTGCGCACCACCACGAGCTTTTCCTGCTTGCGTGCCTGGTTGAGGAGATCGCCGGCTTCGATGCCAAGCGCACTGCATATATTCACGAGCGTGTCGACCGAGGGCGAATTGACGTCGTTCTCGATCTGGCTCAGAAAGCCTTCGGAGATACCCGCATTCTCGGCGACCACCTTGAGCGTGAGTTTCCGTTCCTTTCGCTTCTGCCGCAAGAGCGCGCCTAAATTCATTTCCTGGAGACCATCTGCTAAATATTTGCTAATAGTTAATATATACCATAGGTAAACATTAATTAAATATGTCAATAAATAAATGGAAAGAGGAAAGTTTATTATCGTAACAAAAGGGACGCGCCGGCGCTCAGGGTGTGAGCGAAGAAGGATTTTCCAAGCAGGGATGACCTCATAAACGGATTTACATCACGGCTGTAACCGGAACCTGCACCTCCGCCATGCCCGCCACCTCCCTCGATCTCCAGGTATGAAGGAGTCTGATAATAGGTAAACAGGTAGAAAATCGACGCCTTTATTCCGCGGAAAGGCCGGAAATCAATACCGATATCCGCGCCGAACAGCGTGTAATCGGATGAATCACGCCCATAGTTCACTCCGAACAGCGCGACCATCGACCTCGATGCGCTGATACCCGACCCGACTCTGCCCGCGGTCCTGGTATACACGGCCCCCGTCGTTTCAAAATCAATCCTGTCATAATCCAACCCGGCATCGATCCATGCCGTATCGGAAACGGTCACTGCCGCATCCAGCGAATAGAGGCGCCGCCTGCTCTTGAAATCCCGGCCGTTCAATGCGTACTCGTCCCGGAACGACACATATTCACCACCGATGGAAAACGCGTCGAAATCGAACGAAAGCTCTCCGCTATATTCGACGCCGCGAAAAGAGGAATCGCCGGCGGAATACCGCGCCCCGAAAGTAAACTCGAGAACGTCCGCGGGGATACACGCTATTTCTGCACGGGCCTGATTAAAATCGGCATAGGTGTAACTCCCCGACCCATCGGTGAGCTGATAATGCTGGTGACGCAGATATCCCAGGAGCACGCCGTACAGTGCGCTCGAATATCCGGCCGCCGCATCGATCTTATACGCGTAATACGGCTCGGAAAGGCCCGAGGAATACAGTCCCTTCGATCCGATCTCGAAATAGGCGCCCTCGCCTTGCGCGGCGGATGCCCCGGACACCCCCAGAACGGCAAGCAACACCCCTGCGCAGGCCGCCCCGCGCAACCGAAATATAACGCCGGAGATTCCTGTTGATTCTGTCATTGCAGGTTAGAGAATTGCACCAATCTGAATAAACCTATTGAGCGATAGGAACGCCGCACCCGGGGCGCCCCCCTCAGAAAACAAACGAAGTCCCGCCCTCGTACAAGTCTACACGGGCGGGACATAAAACACCAGAACAAATCGGTCTGCCGGCACAGCCGTCACTTCCCGGCCTTCGCCTCCTTCTTGTTCTCTCGCGCTTCCTTTCTCGTCTGCTTCATCTCTTTGCGCATTTCCTTCTTCTCCCTGTGCTCCCTGACGCGTTCCCGGTTCTGGATCTTCGTGGTTTCACCCTTGTTCTCGGTCTTCTGCTCCACCTTCACCGGCTCATCCGCGGCAAGCGCGATAGAGGCGGCGAAGACAAGCGACATCATCGCGATAACGATTTTTTTCATGGACATCCTCCGTTTTAATATGGTATGTATCTAACGCAGCGACAGGCGGCGCTTTGATCATCCGCTTCTAATCGTATGAAACGAACCCCGAAACGAAAAGGGACATGAAAACCGGAAAAAATGATCGATTCCGATGAAATAGCCCGCCTTTACGATCGGCACGCCAGGGAACTCCTCGCGTTCATATACGCCTTCGTCAGGTCCCGCGAAACGGCCGAAGACCTGCTCCACGACTGTTTCGTCAGGCTCATCCGCTTCTCGAGCGAACGCGCCATCGATGATTCCAACATGCGGGCGCTCCTGTATAAAATCGCCCGCAACATCTCAATAGACCACCAGCGCAGAGAACGCCGTCGCGGCCTGCACATCGCCCAGTCTCCGGCCGAGCCGAGCCGGCCCGACGATGTCGCCGATCGCATCGAGATGGACGAAGCCGAACGCGAGATAGTGCGCATACTGGAATCGGCTGATACCATTGCGCGTTCAGTTTATTTAATGCGTCGAGAATCGGGAATGACATATGCCGAAATCGCCCGATGCCTGAGCATTTCGGAGCGGACGGCCAAAAGGAAAATGCGCACAATGCTGGCCGTCTTGGCGAAAGGGCTGGGAAAGGCCGGATTTTCGCTGTTTTTTTTCTTTCCGCTGGCCTGCTTACTCTTTCGGTTCGTTGTATTTTAAAAGAGGTTATCCGTGTTTATGAAACGCCACCCCTCATTCGATAAAATCGCCGCTCTTGCGGCGGAAACCGCACCGCCCCGTCTGCGCGGGCGGCTCGAAGAGCATGTCCGCTTTTGTAAGCGCTGCGCCGACGAATACGCCCGCATGGTGTCGCTGCTCGAACCGCGCTATGCCGGGAGGATCATTCCGCCGTCATCCCTCAGAGATAGGGTCCTCTCCTCGGCACGGGCTTACTCCTCCGGGATAATCGAGGCCGGGCGCCGGTCGCGCCCCTCCAGTCAGCGGTTCGGCAAGCGGTCCATTGCGGCGGCGGCCGCAATCGTCATAACGATTGGTACCGGCATCCTGATATGGAGGATGTCCATACCCTCTCCCCCTTCGCTCATCATTACGGCGCTGTACGGTAAAGCGCGGATCGATACGGCAGTCGCGACTCCCGGGAAGGCGGCCGGGGCCGGAAGCCACATAGTGATCGACGCCGGATCCCTCGCTGAACTCTCTTACGGAACGGACTACGTCGTCCGGCTTGCCGGTGGCACGGAAGCGACCATCGAAACACTGCGATTTAACGGGCGAACAAAAAGAATACAGATAGTCTACCGCCTCCACGGGGGTGCTTTCTATTCGAGGGCGGGGAAAAGCGCGAACGTCTCGTATAAAATCGAGACTCCTTTGGCGGCATTCCGTTCCTACGGAACCGAGTTTCTCATCGTTTCGTCGGACGACCGCGTCGCGCTCATAATGGCAGACGGCCGGCTCTCGGCGACCGCCCATGCGTCCGGAAAGACAGTAAGCGCGCCGGGAGGAAAAAAAATAATAATCGGAAAGGATGTTTTAATTTCAGACGCGGGTGAAAACGATCTTGCGCTGGCAGATCGAATCGCCGCCGCGGAGACCGGTATCAATATTTTAGCGGACGATCTTGATAATTCCGGGCGAACAGGGTCCGTCAAGGCGAAGCGAACCCCGGACGATTTCAGCGGAGATGCGGCGCGAAACGGCGACGAGGTCGACACTCCCGACACGCTTCAACACGACAGAAACCGCTCCAAGATAATGGAAGAATCACGGGACGCGCGCCACGAAATGCAACGGGTCCGGCGCGGCGGGCGCAGGAGATAAGTACCGTTTGTTGCGCCATTTTAACAGAAGAAACCCCGACAGGGCGACGGTCGAACCATTTTCAACCGCAAGGCAATCCCGGCGCATGGTCATATCCGACGGCCCCGGCAGGGGTCTTCAGCCCGTATATACCACGGCGAGCACCTGCGCCGGGCCGGTCCCCGAGCTTTTAAGCGAGTGCGGAACCGATGAGAGATAATAGATGCTGTCGCCTTCCTTAAGCGTTTCCTCTTTCTTCCCCAGTCGGATCTGCAACTCTCCCTCGAGCACGAACAGGAACTCCTCGCCCTCGTGGCTGGAGAGCTCGTCCGCCTTGCCCCCGGCCGGGAGCGTGACGATGAACGATTCCATGTGGCGCGAGACCACGCCGGTAGAAAGGGACTGGTAAAGGTACTGCGGGTTGTCCCTGGTGCCCGACGGGGTCCTGTGCGTATCGCGCCGATCCTCCCTGCGGATCACCGAGTAGCTGTAGCCGGACTCCTCGTCGAGGATAATCCCGGTGGCGACGCGAAGCGCCTTCGAAAGCCGGATGATGGATCCCAGATCCGGGAAAACCTTCACGTTCTCGACTTCCCGCAGATACCGCTCGTCGACGCCCGCGAGCTTCGCGAGCTTTTCCAGCGATATACCCTGCATCTCACGGATCCTTTTCAGGCGCTCGCCGATGAACGTCTTCTCTTCGCTTTTTTCCTGCTGGCCGTAATAACCGGCGAGATCGTCGATATAGTTCTGATACTCTTCGCTCTTTACCTGGGTTCTCATGCTGTCACCTTTTCCATTCCCGAAACGATCCGCCGCGGACGGCCGTACGGTATGTCAACAGAGTACTCACTCCGGGGATATTTCGTCAACAGCAAAAACGCGGGCCGGCGCGGCCGTTACGCGCCGTAGAGAACGGCAAGAATGATCGAACGGTCGTCGTTGATGTTTTCGATGCGA
>JBFZEY010000442.1:0-3132 GCA_041306625.1 Spirochaetota bacterium
ATCCTTAAAGGGTGAATGCACAAAAGCACGAAAGTGCGAAGACTCGTCATTTCCATCAAGTTCAGTTACGGCACTGCCTTGTTATCCGTCACGTTCTCTGACCCGGGGTCGTCACATTTTGTGACCCACCTATACCGTTAAAATCAGATACCATTTTTTGCCGATGAGGTCAACTGTGTGGACGACTGTGCAAAGGCATTAAAGCGAAAACTCCTCCCTTCGATAACGATTTTGACCGCCCTGTGCACAAGGCGGTCCATGGCAGCCGAGGCGATGAGCGGGTTGGCAAAGATCTCCGGCCATTCGCCGAAATCACGGTTGGAGGTGATGATGGTGGAGGCAGTACCGTAACGGCCTTTGATGATCTCGAAGAGGTCGGACTGCATGGACTCGGTGAGCGGCTGGAGGCCGAAATCGTCAAGGATGAGGAGCGGCAGGCGGACAATCTGGAGAAGCCGCCGCTCATGGGTGCCGTCGCCCTTGCCCGCGCCGATCCATTTCAAGAGATCGAAAGCGGCCTTGTAGAGGGTGTCATAGCCGCGTCGGCAGGCCTCGTGGCCGATGGCAGAAGCGAGGTGACTTTTGCCCACACCGGAAGGACCCAGAAAAAAGACGCATTCGGATTTCTCGATGAAGCCGCAGGCGGCGAGTTCCCGGATGGCGGGCGCGTGAATGCACGGGTTGAATGAAAAGTCGAATGTCTCAAGGGTCTTGGCGGGATCGAGGCCGCTCCTGGCGAGCCTGCGACAGAGTTGCGTGTGGTCGCGGCGCTCAACCTCGTCGGTGAGGAGCCGCAGCAAAAAATGGGAGTATTCCCACTTCTACGCGAGGGCCTCCCGGATGCGTTCCTCAAGGTTCTCAAGCATGCCCGACAGCTTCAGGCGTACGAGACGTGGTTTGAGCATCGACTGTTCTTTCATGGGTGTCTCCTTTTTGGGGTGATGTGATCGCGGGATTCCAATATCCGCGTTCCCGGGCAAAGGCGAAATGCCGTTGTCCCGAGGGCTTGACCGGCTCATCGGGAGAGAGCTGGTCGAGCCCTTTGATCAGAATTGATTTGACGCTTGCATACTCGGGGCTTTCGTACGAGAGGGCGCGGCGGCAGGCGGCCTCCAGGCGGAACAGTGAATATTTCTTCGCCAGACCGATGAGCGCCCGGGCGGGACGCAGGCCGTCGACCGCTTTTCGGCTGAAGATCGCTTTCACCAATAGCTCGGTCGAGCGGCCCACGGACCCGGCCTGCCGGATGATCGACTCCCGCGTCAGACTCATGTACTCTTCCGGATGCGGCGGCGCATGCTCGCTCTTCCGCACGTACTGCCAGGCACGCTGTGCCCTCGAATGCAAGGCTATTTCATTATGCTGTAAGAAAATATGCACCGCCTGAAGGGTGGCCATAACCTGCACCGTCTTGCCGATATGCGCGTACGGCACCGAGTAGAACGCCTTCTGGAACTGGATCCGCCAGTCGGCCTGTACTTTCGCCTCCGTCCAGCTTATCTGCTCCCAGCGCGAAGCAGGCAGGCTCTTCAAGGCCTGTTTCTCTTCGGTTTCGAAAATGTCCGTGACCGTCCGGCCCACGCCGCCGATCAACCGCGTTTCGGCCACCTCGGCCGTCCAGCGGTCGAGCTCGCGCTGGATATCGCATGCTGTTGGCGTTTCCCGGCCTTTCTCAATCTGTTCTTCGCAAAAGAAAGGCCAGAAGTTCCTCTTCACGTATTTGACGTCGTTTTCCACGCCGCCCTTGTGCTCGGGGTGACGGGGCAGGCAGGGGTTGATTAAAAACCCATAGTGCTCGGCCAGGGCATGATACACGCGATTGATCAGGGGCGACTCGAAGCAGGTTTTGATCACCGCCGCTTTCAGATTGTCGGGCACCACCTTTTCGCTCACGCCCCCGAAATACTCGAAGGCATGCACGTGACACAGGAAAAATGTTTCCTGCTTCTGGTTGAATACGATTTCCCGGTATGCCTTCCTGGAATGATTGAGACGGCCCGAGAACAGATACGTTTTCCGCTTCTTCCCGGTTTTTTCATCCAGGGTCAATCCCAGGTACCCGTAATCCACTTCCATCGTCTCCCCGGCCACCGTGTCACGCACCATCACTGCGGCCGGTGCCTGACGGAAATTTCTTCTCACGTACCGGCGCACCGTCGCCTCAGAGCACGCGTATTCCCGTACGATGAGGCGGTGCATCACCACGTACGAGTATCCCTTTTCCAGCCACACCTCGATCCGTTCCCGAAACGCGTCCAGTGGTTGCGGTTCTCTCGCCGGTTTCTCAAAACACCGTGCAAGTTCTTCGTCTCGCGGGAGCGCGGTAGACGGCTCCAGCCAGCCCCGCTTCACCGCTTTCTTGTACATCTTGCGGATGATGGTCCGATGTGCCCCGGTCTCCCGTTGTATTAAACGAATGCTTTGCCCGGCTCGCAAGCGCCGAATGATGTCTTTGTATTCCGTCATGTTTTTTTTCCTCGCCATATGTCCCTCCTGTGAAAAAGTTTATCACAAGGGTGGGTCACATATTTTGACGTATATGTTGTTCAGATCAAATGAAGGGCAACTGGGTCAGATATATAATCGCGCATATATTATTCGA
This sequence comes from Spirochaetota bacterium, assembly GCA_041306625.1. Lineage (GTDB taxonomy): Bacteria > Spirochaetota > UBA4802 > UBA4802 > UBA5368 > MVZN01. The sequence continues at coordinate 2,603 of JBFZEY010000442.1, forward strand.
CAATGAGATTAAAAAAAAGGAGCGAGTAGCCCCGAAATAATTTTTGGATCTTTCTGAATATCATCGAAAGTGATTTGAAGAGCATCATGAAGCTCTTTCTTTGTTTTAAAATACCGGTTGTGGGTCGTGTGCTTTCTCGTATGATTCCAAATACGTTCAGCGGCATTTAGGTCGGGAAAATACTGCGGCAAATTGAAAACTTCAATACGGGAACGATTTTTCGTAAACCATGCGAAGGTATTTTCAGCTTTATGATATGAAGCATTATCTTGTATATAGAAAATACGATGATTGCGCCGATAAAACTTCGGAAGGACAACATCTTCCAGAAATGCCACATAGGTATCAGTATTGAAATAGGTATCTTGAAGCCGATAGGTAAATTGCCCGGAAAGCGCCACAGCACCAAAAACTTTTTGACATTGGCGCTGCCCTTCCGTGGGGATTTTGGGCTGTGAATTCAATCGCGCCCATGTTCGATGAATGGTTGGCGTCTGGCGAAATGACGCCTCATCCTCATAAACGATCAG
>JBFZEY010000443.1:0-3673 GCA_041306625.1 Spirochaetota bacterium
GTGATCGGCGGCGGCGCGGTGGGCCTGGAAACGGCGCTGTTCCTGGCGGCCAAGGGAACCCTGTCCGCCGAGATGGTGCACTTCCTCATGGCCCACGAGGCCGAGAGCCCCGAGCGCATCCGCGAGCTCATGTTTCATGGATCGAAACGGGTGACGGTCTTCGAGATGCTGCCGAAAATAGGCAAAGACATCGGCAAGTCTACGCGGTGGGTAGTGAAGACTGCCCTGCAGCGGTACGGCGTCGAGGCGCTCACCGGAGCGCGCGTCGTTTCCATCAAAGACGGAATGGTGGCCTATGAGCAGGAGGGGGGGGAGCACCGGCTCGAGTTCGATAATGTGGTAATTGCATCGGGGTCGCGGTCGGTTAAAAAGCTCTCCAAAGCGCTCGAAAAAGAAGGTGTCGCCTGCACCGCCATCGGTGACTGTGTGCGCCCGGCCAAAATCAATGACGCCATACACGAGGGCTTCCTGACCGCCCTCGCGATAGGCCGCGTGCCGCTGGAAGCCTGAACGGTCAGCGGATGTCCCTGGACATGTAGGTCGAATAATCCTTAATGCGGGGATTGTAGGACTGCTCCATGAGATGTGAGGAGATCATGAAATCGGCCGTCGAGCGGTTACAGGCGGTGGGGATGTTATAGAGCACGGCGATCCTGAGCAGCGCCTTGATGTCGACGTCGTGGGGCTGCTGCGTCATGGGGTCCCAGAAGAATATGAGAATGTCGACGTGCCCCTCGGCGATCATGGCGCCGAGCTGCTGGTCGCCCCCGAGCGGGCCCGATTTCAGTTTCGTGATCTTTTGCCCTCCGCTATGGCCGTTGCTCCCGTGCCGTAGAACTTTATCCGCAAGCGTCTCCTGGATGAGTTTCCCCGTGGTTGCGGTGCAGATGAGGTTGTGCCCAAGAAGCAGCTGATAATTCCACTCGACCCATTCCACGAGATCCTTTTTCCTGTTGTCATGCGCGACGAGCGCTATGTTTTTAATCTTTTCCATGATTCTCCGTTCTTTATTGTAAGTAAAACACACGATTCGAGTTTCGATTTCCCGTCTAAATCGTGGAGTCCTCGCTTTGCGGGTTCAGGCGATATTCACTGGACTGCCGACGGAGCGTTTTCTTAAAGACAATATACTGAAAGAACGCTCGTGCGGGTCGCATTAGAAATAAATAAATTGTAAACTTTCTTACTGTGTCAGAGCCCCATCACTTCATTCAGGTAGGCGTTGAACTTCCGCATCGCCATAAACGCCTCTATGCATACCGATGCGAACTCCTTCGAGAGAACGGTCTTTTCGGGTATCTCCCGGAACACCATGTAGTGTTTGTACCTTAAAAGTTCGATCTCGGGATGGTCCCGCGGGAATCCCTTCGGCGCCGTAAGGAGCGTCTCCCCCGATAGTCCGCCGAAGAGTTTAACCAGCGCCGGCGCGGCGATGATTTTCTTGAACGGGGCCGGGTCGCGCGCGATCGCCGTGCGTATCGCCAGAAGGAGCGGCGCTGGAGGCATGTAAATGCCGCCGGAAACGAAACTATTGCCCGGTTCGATGTGAAGATAATAGCCCGCACCGGGAGTCGTGCGGCCGCCGCTTTTCATGAACGACCCGAAGTTCGTCTTGTACGGCGTTTTTTCCCTGGAAAAGCGCGTGTCGCGAAAGATTCTGAAAAGGCAGTCCTCGGCCTCCACGCCGGTCAGGGTATGGTCGAATTTTGACATCTCGCCGAGGAGGAGCGTTACGAACTCCGCCACGTCCGCCCGCGCCGCGTCGTAGAGTGCACGGTTGGCATGGAACCATTCGCGCGAGTTGTTCGCCGAGAGCTTTTTTAGGAATTCGAGCGTCTTTCTCTGGATCATGGTGTCCCCTTTTTTGCGGCCTTTGATGTAGCGTCAATTTCCGCAAGCCTTGCGCGCAGCCAGGCCCCGGCCTCGACCGTCGATCCGTCGGCGAGGCGAATCAGGTAGGGCCTTCCCGTCGAGGACGATCGGGCGGCGAGGCGGTCGATGAACTGCTCGGCGGTTGTGACGCGGTCTCCGGCGCGGTCAAGCTTCATTTCGAGATGGGCCCTCGCGTCGCGCGCCGAATGGGCGGACCCGTTGCGGATAAAAACGTGGCCCGATCGCTCGAGCATTTCGAGCAGGGCGTGTATCCGTTCCCGTTCGAGTGCGGCGTTGTCGGCGGCTTGCGACCGGGCCGGTCCCATGGCGGGCATACACAGTGCGACGAAGGCGAGAAGGCACGCGATTGAATATCTCATGATATCCAGATAGCGCATCTGCGCAATTTACGCAACAATACTATTGATTCGCGACGGTAAATGAGCGCTCGATAAAATCACGGGCGCGGGGAATCGTGAAAAATCATACAGTGCCGACATGGCGGAATGAGACGATTGCGGAAACGGAATTTTTATTCCGCGGTATCCGGTAGAGGAGGGTGAAAAGTCGGGTTCGGTCTGGATCAATATACTTATACGCTATCCGGTGAGGTTGAAACACGCTTTCGAGCGCGGTGTCTTTTTGTTTGGTAAAATGGGTTTGACCACGGGGGTAAAAAGTATTCATATTGGTACATTGAGGTGGAAGGAGCGAACCGTGATGGACAGCCGGGACAGACAGTACAGCACTGAGGTCCTCCCCGGGATTTTCAAGATTTCCCTTCCGATCTCCGGGAAACAACCGGGCCCGGTGAACGCCTATCTCTTCCAGGGCGATCCTCTCACCCTTCTCGATACGGGGATGAAGACCCATGCCGGAAGGCTCCGCCTTGCGCTGGAAGAGCTGGGATACAGCTTTTCCGAGATCCGGCAGATCGTTATCACGCACGGACATGTCGATCACTACGGCTCGGCAAAGACGGTGCGGGACGAGGGCGGCGCGGTGGTGCTGGCCCATGCTGAAGAAATCCCCTATATTTCCACGACCACGACGCGGTCCGCCTACAGGAAGAATGCCCGATTCCTCGCGATTATCGGGGTTCCCGTCCATCTTCGGCTGTCCTTCCGGCTAATGCGGCATTTATTCTACAGAATGGCGGATTGCTGTCCGGTCGACCGTGCGCTTGCCGCCGGTGATCGCGTCAGGCTCGGTTCGTATGAGGGAACGGTAATCGAGACGCCTGGCCATTCTAAGGGGTCGATCTGCCTGTACCTCGAGAAGGAGCGAGCGCTCTTTTCCGGTGACCATATCCTCAAGCATGTGACCCCCAACGCCTTTATCATGTTCGAGGACGAGTACGTCATGCCAAGGCGCTCAAGCCAGCGGGAATATTACGAGTCGCTGGCGGCAGTCGAAAAACTCAACCCGGTGATCGTCTTTACCGCTCACGGTAAGAATATAGACAATCTGGCAGAAACGACCGGCATGTACCGCCGGTGCTTTGAGGAGCGCCAGCGGGCGATCCTCGGAATAATGAGAGAGGGGAAGAGGGATGTCTATTCCATCGCGCGTCGTCTTTTCCCCGAGATCGGGGGGAAGCGTCGTATCCTCGACATCTATCTCGCCGTATCCGAGGTGTACACGCATCTGCAGGTACTTGAAAGCGGGGGAATGGTGCGAAGAGAGAAAAAGGGACGACGTCTCTTTTTCGAGATTGGACCGCCACCGGCCTGTTTGCCGTGAAGGAATGTTTAAAAGACGCTTTGCGCCGCGGATAACGTTCGGTGCGGTGGGGCCTCGA
>JBFZEY010000444.1:0-3035 GCA_041306625.1 Spirochaetota bacterium
CTCTTCCGATCTGTGCCGCGCTTGGCCTCTAGGATGTTGGCGCGGTAATCGACGAGCTTGATTTTATCGATCTCCGGGAAGAGGGGCGTGAGCGCCTTTTTCAAAACCCGTGCGAGCGCATCGACGGGCCCGTTGCCGGTCGAGGCCTCGTGGATATGCCGGCCGTCGGCCTCGATCTGCACCGTGGCCTCGGGGTCGATGCCGTTGTCGATAAGCTTGTAGCCGCCGACCACCTTGAACGGCGGTTCGTAGCGGTCGAGCGAGCGGGTTATCGTTAGCTCGCGGGTGGCGTCGTGTATTTCGTAATTGAGCATCGAACCACTCCCTGAACAGCCTTAATCAGCATTCTCGCCCGTGGATTCTTCACCATAGGTGTAGGTCAGTTGGAGATCGTTCCCGGTTGCCCCGGAACTCAAACGGTCTTCCTTGACTTTGGAGGAGTCCCGATAAATCATTATCTCCAGTGTGTCGTTGATGTCCTGCCTGGTGACGCTTACGTCAAGCGTGTCGACTTCGTCGCTCTCAATGGTAAATTCGTATATATTGCTTCCAAGGTAGACGATTTGCGCAGCGTCGATGATGCGGGTGGAGCCGCCGTCGATTCGGTACCAGCCGGAAAAAGAATTGGGGGCGACTCCATTGTCGGTCAGCAGTACGCTCAGTGTGACCGGATCTTTGGGGAGGTCGCTGCACCGCGGGGCAAAGAGAATTGCCGCGAACAGGACGAAAAATATATAGAATGCCGGATATTTCATGGTCAATGCAGATCCGTGATTAGCGATATGCCCCGTTATTCTTTAGTATGCGGGCGAGATCGGAATTGTTATTCCATCGCCCGATAACCGAAAAAGTAATGGCGTTTGCACGGGTATGTCAACTAAATTACCGTAGACGGTACAGTATATGACCGATAAACCCGAACTCCTCGCCCCCGCGGGCTCTCCCGAAACCTTTGTTGCCGCCTTCAAGGCGGGGGCCGACGCCTTCTACCTCGGAGCCGATGATTTCAACGCCCGAAAGCGCGCCCGCAACTTCTCGCGCGATGAGCTGAAGGAGGCGACGCTCTTTGCGCACCGGAACGGCAGGCGCGTCTACATCACGCTGAATACCCTCCTCTACGACGACGAATTTCCCGGCATCATCGACCTTCTCTCATTTTTCGAGGAGATCCGCATCGACGGCGTCATCGTGCAGGATCTTGGGCTTCTCGCCATGCTTCGGGACCACTTCCCGGCACTGCCGATCCATGCCTCCACGCAGATGTTCTGCCATAACTCGCAGCAGGCCCGGTATCTTAAAAACGCCGGAGCGAGCCGCATAATACTCGCGCGCGAGCTCTCCCTTGAGGAAATCCGCTCGGTCGCGGCCGCGGTGCCGCTGGAATACGAGGTCTTCGTCCACGGGGCCATGTGTTTTTCCTTTTCCGGGTGCTGTCTTTTTTCATCCTATCTCCACGGCGATTCGGGAAACCGGGGGCGATGCCGCCAGCCGTGCAGAAGGCCCTATGACGCTGGCGGCGGCGCCATGTATCCTTTTTCGATGAAGGACCTTTCGGCCTCCTCGTTCATCGGCGAGCTTGTCGCGTCGGGCGTTTCAGCGTTTAAAATCGAGGGGAGGCTTCGCAACGCGGCGTACGTATCGCGTGTCGTGGGAATGTATCGCGCCCTGATAGATGGAGCGGCAGCCGGGGGAGCGTCGATTCGGGCGGAGAACCGCGCTGCGCCCGGCCAGCGGGAATCGAGCGGCGGCTATTTCCGCGGGCGGGAGTATAACCGCCTGGTCGCTGCGGAAAAGGCGGGAAGCTCGGGCGAACTTGTCGGCGAGGTGGTATCGGTCAAAGGATCAGAACTCGTATTCGCGTCCGAATCGGAGATAGCAAAGGGCTCGCGTCTGCGCGTGGTTGACGGGGAGGGGAAAATGCTGCACGAGGGGACGCTCCTGGATTTTGCCCGACCGCGCGCGGGGCTTTACGAATGGAAACTCACGAAGCGAATGCCGCGCGCTTCGCGCATGCTCATCTATCACACCGGGGAGAGCAGGGCCTTCAGGGACTGGCCGGCCATACGGCGAGAGGCCGGCATGCATAAATATATACCACTGCGCCTTGAGGTCGCTCTTTCCGCAACGGAATGTACGGTGAGGGCGCACGCCGAGGATTTTGAACATATGGAGTTCTCGTGGTCCGTCGAAACGGAGCCTGCACGGACGGAGGAAATAGACGCGGCGAAGATCAGGGGGCTGTTCGCTCAGCCGGACCGCCACCCGTTCAGGGTCGAGGAGTGCGTGGTCCGTCTTGAGCCCGGCATCTTTGTGCAGGTCGGCGTGCTCAAGACGATCAGGCGGGATTTTTTCGGGAGGGCATACGAGGGATGGAGGGCGATGCGCGATCGACGCGACGCCCGGAGGAAAGAAGCGATTATAAGCGGCATTGAATCGATACAGAACGCGTCGCGTACCGATGAGCGGCTGTATCTCGAATACACCAATCTGAAAAGCGGCAAGCCTTCCGATTTCAGGATTATTGAATTCGAATCCATTGCCGGAGCCATGCAAGCCCGTCCGGATGAGGTCATACTGCTCCCGCTCTTCGTCTCCGACAAGCGGCTGCCCGGCATGCACGATGCGATCGCCGGGCTCATTACGGGCGGGAACCGCCGGTTCATGATCCCAACCTACGGCTGGATTGAATTCTTCAGCAGCTATGACGGCGTGGAACTTTTCGGCGGACCCTTTCTGTATGCGGTGAATACGCTGGCATACGCGGAAATCGTTTCGAAGGGGGTGAGCTATTTTACCGTTTCGCCCGACATGTATAATGAACGGGTTGTGACAATATCGTACAGGGGACACCTCCTGCCGCGCGCCTTCCGGAAGGAGCTCATGGCGACACGCCTTCGCCTGCCCGATACCTGCTACCGTGGCGAGAAGGCGACCATCCGTGTCGCGCACTATGCCGAATACGATGTTGTCTTTGAGGCCGATAAATGATTGACCATTGCGCAGGTTCGCCGGAATCTCTGTTGGAAAAGGTGCGG
>JBFZEY010000445.1:0-2554 GCA_041306625.1 Spirochaetota bacterium
TTGAGTTTCTCGACCCCTATGGCAAGGCAGATGTCGTACGCGCCCGATGCCACCGCGTATACCGCTCCCCTGAAGGCCTCGGTACCGCTCGCGCAATAATTCTCAGTGCGCGTCACGCCGATTTTGGGCAGCCGCAGGGCTATCGCCGGTGGCAATCCGCTTTTCCCAACGTTCACTTCATCGAGACACGAGCCGAACCACGCGGCCTCGATTTGCTTTTTATCAATCCCGGCGTCCGATATGCACTCCTGGAAGGCTTCCACCATCAACTCTTCCGATCCGCAATCCCATCGCTCGCCGAACCTGGTGCATCCCATTCCGATAATTGCGACCTTGTCTCTTATACCAGTTCCCATTGTATCCCCCTTTATCCCACGATTTCCGGGACGGCTTTCCAGAAATAGCCCCTGAATCCACGCATATCATCCTTGAGCCTGAGCCGGAAAGCCAAAGTGACCGGCAGCCCCACCTTGACGTCGTCCAGCGTGCAATCGGTGAAATCAGCGAGCATCCGTCCGCCGTCGGCGAAGGTGACAATACCATAGATTGCCGGCGGATCGATGGAGGCGGCAAGCATATCGCCGGTATACATGAGCACGCTGGCCTTCTTGTCCGTGAACTCATACGGATCCATTTCGCCCACCGCGTTGCACTCCGGATTGACGCACATCGGGGTGAATACGAACTGGGGGGTGCCGCACTTTCTGCACTTCCCGCCCACCAGACCGATGAATTTCTTGCGGTTCCGCCACAGAACGGTCAGCGAAGTGTTCGGCGTAACCTCCCCGCGGATGCCGAGGTCGCTTTCGCCGAGTTGCCTGAACGTGATAAACTTTTCGTAGCTTGTGAGCACCCGTTTTACCGCGAGGTGTCCCTTGACTCCCCTTGGGCCCTTGAAAGAGGCGAGTTTGTCGGTTGCCTTGAAGCACAGCACGTCACAGCCCTGCCCGAACCCGGCAAGCAGTATTTTATCGCCCGGTTTCGCCGTTTCAAGCGCGGCCGCGAGCATCAGCAGCGGATGCGCGGCGCCGGTATCTCCGCAGAGCTCGTGCATCGGGCTCTGCAGCTGTTCCGGGGTTATCCCGAGTTTTTTGGCTATCCCGTTATGGGTGGCCGCGAAATAACAGGGGTACACGATTTTGGCGAAATCGCCGATCGCCATTTTAGTCTTCTTCAAAAAACCCGCAACCGCCTGGGGGATGATCTTGCCGAAGCCCTCGTCCCTTATCCAGCGCTCTTCCCAGCTGTAGTCGAACTCCTTGCCGGCGCCCCTGTAATGAGCGATGAAATCGCAGTTAATCGAATGACTGTCGATATACTCGGCAATCACATCATCGGCTCCCAGGAGCAGCGCCGCCGCGCCGTCGCCCAGGTACATCTCGGACATGGTCGCCATCTTGGTCTTGCGCGTGTCGGCGGCGACCACCAGCGCGCATTTTTTATCGCCGGATTTCAGCGCCGAAAGGCCCGATATGAGCGCCGTGGTTCCGGCCTTCTGGCTCCCCGTGAAGTCGGCGCACGTGGTGCCCTCCTCGTTCACGTTGATCGCCGTGGCCAGAATGTCCGAATTGAGCCTGTCGGAAAACGGCATGGTGGTCGAGGCCATATACACCGCATCGACCTTCTTTCTATCCTTCCCCTGCGCGCAGTCGATGGCGGCCGCCACGGCCATGGTAAGCGTGTCCTCGTCCCAGTTCGCCACCGATTTCTCTCCCTTGGCGGCGCCGAATATGACCGGCTGGTACCACGCCATGGTCTTCGCGATGATTTTACGTTCTATCCTGAGGCGGGGGATATATCCCCCGTACGATGTTATACCGATCATATAATCCCCCTATTTCTTTATCCCGGCCATGTCCTCGACGAGTTTCTTCGATTTGGCGATGATCTTTTTCGCTTCCATGAGAATTGTCATGCGCTCGGCGAACGGGGAGCCTTCTCCGTGCAGGCAGATCGTCTCGAGGTCCCCGGACGTCAGACGCCGGACCAGATCGAACATGCGCAGCCGATTCTCGGTGGAAACCTCAGGGTTCCCCTGGAGGTATTTTTCAATATCCGCACGGGTTTCAGGGTTCTGCCAGTCCCGGTACGTCGGCGCCGTAACGAGCAGACCGCCGGCGAGGTCCTGGATGATTTCCACGATCTTGTGATAGTTATGCGCGAAGTGATATTTCGCAATGTTGGTAGTGATCGGATTCGGCACCGGTATCCCCGCGTGCATGACATAATCCAGACAGGCAGAACGCGACAGCGCGGTAAGGGTCTCAAGGTAAATGACGATCTCGGTGATCTTCTCCTTGACGTGCGGCGCGCCGGAAATTCCGTTATAGTCGGCGATGGCGACGGCGATCCCAAGGAGCTGCTCGCTCATCGGTATACGATAGGCGCAGCCCGTTCTGCGGTGCATGAGGGCGAAATTATACACGCAGGTGGCGGCAACCTGAAACTCTCCGCAGAGGAAAACCCTGTCCCACGGTACAAAGACATAGTCAAAGATTATAAGCGAGTCGGTGTGCATCCTCCGAAGCTCGCTTCCGACGGGAAACTCATCGAC